>MGOS01000019.1:16778-20312 GCA_001797185.1 Clostridiales bacterium GWB2_37_7 | reverse complement strand
TACCGGATGCAATTCTTCAAAAACCAGGAAAACTCACCACAGAAGAATGGGAACAAATGAAAAGGCATTCTGAGATTGGCTATAGAATTGCAGAAACATCACCGGAACTAATTCATATCTCCAAGTATATCTTATTTCATCATGAAAGATGGGATGGGACAGGATATCCTAGAGGTTTGAAAGGTGATGAGATTCCTATTTTATCACGAATTATTGCAGTAGTGGATGTTTACGATGTCATGACCAATGCAAGGGTTTATAAAGATCCTGTTTCTCATGAAGAAGCACTAAAGGAAATTGTCAGATATTCCGGCAGTCAGTTTGATCCACACGTAGTCAATAAATTTATAGAGCTTTTGAGTTCATGATATTGTCAGCACCATTGGAGACAATGAAAACGGCATCCCCTCTCTCTCCACCACGATTTTTCTGAGAACCCTTGAAATCAAGGGTTTCATTTATTTCTAGAATAGAAAAGCTACAATATTGGACATGCTAAGCAATGAGGAGAGAAGAGTCATATTGAATAAGAATCGGGAAAGGGGTATAATATTTGTAAAGTGATGTTCTATTGAGCTTCGAAAGATGTAACAGGAGTGATGTATTTGAAGTCTAAAAAATTGATAAGTATTATATGGCTTGTTTTTCTAGTTCTAGCTGCCTATTATATACCTCCATTTATTATAAAGGATGTAAACTTGATTGATCAATCCCCTGATAGCACAGCAGAAGAGCTTATACGTAGTAAAGTATTAAGAATAATATCAGATGAAAAGGTGGAAGATCCTATAACCGGTGGACAAACCTTTATAAGAACTCAAACTATAGAGGTTAAGATTCTAGAAGGAAAATATAAGGGGAAAGTTGTAACTGCTCAGAATACAATTAGTGAATCTTTGCTATTTAACATTGTTGTTGACAAGGGAGATTATATACTGGCTTTTCTTGAACTGGATGAAAAAGGTGAAATCAGCAAAGCGTTTGTTCGCGACCTGATAAGAGATAGATATCTTGTAGCACTTGGAGTTTTTTTTGTACTAACCCTGTTGGTATTTGGAGGTATGAAGGGCTTTAAGTCTCTGGTAACTTTAGCACTTACGATAATTATTATATTAAGAGTAATGTTTCCACTTATAATAAGAGGTTACAGCCCTATCGGAGTTGCAGTAATAGCTAGTGTTGTAGTTACGATTGTTACGCTTGTGATTATAAATGGTGTAAATAGAAAAACCTTTAATGCAGCGGTTGGGACAATAGGCGGCGTGTTAATAGCAGGAATATCAGCTTATATAATAATTAATTTATCTAAAGTTACAGGGCTTGGAGAGGATGAAGCTGAGATGTTTATGTTCATTCCTAACCTTGCAAGTTTTAATCACAGAGGTATTTTGTTTGCAGGAATAATAATGGGAGCTCTTGGGGCTGTTATGGATATAGGAATGTCAATAGCCTCCGCCATGAATGAAATTGAAAAGGCTAAACCTGATATAAAACCTAAGGATTTGGTGAAGTCTGGAATGAACGTAGGAAGAGATGTTATGGGGACCATGACAAATACCTTAATTCTTGCATATGCAGGTAGTTCAATACACTTAATATTGATTTTTATAATTTATAAAGTTAATTATGACTCTATTTTCAATATTGATATGATTGCATCTGAGATTATTAGGGCACTCGCAGGCAGTATCGGACTCATATTTACTATTCCTATAACTGCACTAGTATCAGGAACAATTGGAAGGAGAAAGGCTATCATAAAACAAGATAAGTAAATGCTACTACATAGGCATTCCCATCTCGAAGATGCCTATGTTAATATCTGAACATGGCCTTTGACCCCATGTCTAGTGAATGCCAACTCAAATAAAGGGATACCCTCTGGCATCCCCATAACTGACTAAAGCATACTACTAAAGCGTATGAGGTACAAACGGTCTCCTCTTACCGCATTCACCATTATTTAAACTGATATCATCGGTAAGAGCACAAAACAACCTTCCTTGTAAATTTGCATGGAGTACTGCTACATCTGTAATTAGTGGACTAAAGATATTTCCGCCAAAAATAAGATCATTAGGCATTGTTATATTACTCCCTTTATTTCTAGTTTTGTATTATTGTATGTTGCATATAAATATTTGTTGATATAGATAGTCATGATATTCATAAAAAACAATGGAAGATTGAATTTCCTTGTTAGATATATACATCAGAATCGATTAATATCAGGAATTTGTAAAAAAGTTGAAGAATACAATTAGAGTAAACAGACTATGAAAATGTAAGGGTAGGAAAGTACTTTACAAAGGAAAAAAGATGTGATAACATATAAATTATCCAATATAGGGAAAAAATGCTTATAAGAATGAACAGAGGAATTATAAAAAATATTATTGTAATGACAGGAGAATTGGAGTGTCAACAATAAATAACACGATATTAACTGTGTGTTGTTTAGTTGTTGCTTTTTTTATGCCCTTTTAGAGTAATAAAAAGTAAATAACGATACAGGGGCGAGGATGAAATAGCTGCTGGAAAATGAATCAAGAGATTACTTTAGTAAGAGAGCGTTCAACGGTGTACTTCTAAAACAGCTTGAAGCAATTGATAGGGATCTATCGGGCTTTATATAGTCTCAGTGAAAACGTTTTTAAATTGACACTATCAATAATCTGACTGGATTGATAAGTGAAAAGTCAGATTATTGATAGTGGATATTTAGAATATAAGCAAAAAAAGGGGGATTTTTAATGAAAAGGTTTTTGTCAATTTTACTAGTACTAGCTATTATTCTGTCCTTAGTGGCATGCAGTGGCGGTACTAAAGCGCCTGCTAGTGAAACAAGTGCTGAGGCACCAACGCCTAAGGTTGAAAAGAGAGTTATTAAAGTTACTACAAAATTCGTTGATGATGAGCAAACTGCTATATCATTGAAAAAAGTAGTGGAAGCTGTTAATGCAAGAAGTAATGGCACACTAGAGCTACAATTATTTACAGGCGGTATATTGCCAATAGGTAAAGATGGTATGGAACAAGTAGTTCAAGGTTCTGACTGGATATTAGTAGATGGTATAAACTTCTTAGGAGATTATGTCCCGGACTATAATGCTGTAACTGGCCCATTCTTATACCAAACATTTGATGAGTACCTTGCTATGACAAAGACTCCATTGGTTGAAAATCTAAATAAACAAATGGAGGAAAAAGGTGCAAAAGTACTTTCTTTGGATTGGGTATTTGGATTTAGAAGCATGATGACTAAAAAAGCAATAAAGACTCCCGACGACATGAAGGGATTAAACATAAGAGTCCCAACCAGTCAATTATATAATTATACTATTGAAGCTATGGGTGGTAACCCTATTTCTATGCCTTATCCAGATACATATGCAGCACTTCAACAAGGTGTTATAGACGGGGTAGAAGGTTCAATAATGACATATTATGGGACGAAACAATACGAAAATGTTAAAGAATACTCTCTAACAAACCACTTGCTAGGAGTTTCTGCAGTTGTAATTTCTCCTAAAG
>MGOS01000019.1:4660-16733 GCA_001797185.1 Clostridiales bacterium GWB2_37_7 | reverse complement strand
TAAGTTAAAAGAATTAGGTGTAAATTTCTACGAAGTAGATGCTGAAGCTTTCCTTAAAGCGTCTGCTCCAGTATATACTAAGTTTGATAAATGGACTCCAGGCATTTATGAAAAGATATTGAAAGAATTAGATGTGATAAAACAAAACTTAAAGTAATTTATCTTTTATTATAAACAAGTAAAAAGTTGGAAGAAGTATATCTTCTTCCAACTTTAAAATAATATAGCCTGTCGTCATTACCAGGACAGAAGAAGAAAATTCCCGAAGATTTACTGGGGATTTGACAAACAAAATAAAATATAAATAAATGAGTAAAAAATTTTAAGCAAGTATGACAAATAAGGAAAACCTCGAAATTCAATCTTCAACGTTTATGAGAGGTTATTAATCTAAAAGGAGGTAGCCATGGATAACTTTTTAAAAGGATTCAGAAAAGATTTTGAGCTATATATAGGAAGCATTTTCTTATCTGCAACTACACTTATAGTAATTATGAATGTATTTACTAGATATTTCTTAAAGTTTACATTTCGCTGGTCAGAAGAAGTTGCAGTAAGCGCATTTGTATGGACTATATTCTTAGGTTTTGCTAGTGCTTATAAAAACAACGACCTAATAGGTGTAGAATTACTTATGAAATTGCTGCCTAAAAAAGGAAGAAGTGTACTAGAATTTTTCACTTCCATCGTAATAACTGTTTTGTCGGGTGCTATGTTTTACTTCAGTTATAAATATGTAGCAGGATCTACTAAGATAACTGCAGCATTAGAGATATCTTACAAATATATAAATACATCGATAATAATTGCTTTTGCACTTATAACTTTTTATTCAATTTATTATTCAGTAAAAAGCTTTAAGAAAATGTTTTCACAAGAAACTACTGACAGTCAGGGGGAGAGATAATAAATGCTAGCTCTTTTACCAATCATTGTATTATTTATTTTATTTTTTCTAAATATACCAATAGCATTTTCTTTAATGGGTGCTGCATTAGTTTATTTTGTATTCATTAACACAACAATGCCAATGGAAATGGTAATTCAACAATTTGTTACTTCAATCGAGTCCTTCCCATATTTAGCAGTACCGTTTTTTATTATGTTGGGCTCTGTAATGAATTATTCAGGAATAAGTGAAGCTTTGATGAACTTCGCAAACACTTTAGTAGGACATCGTAGAGGCGGATTGGCTCAAGTTAATGTATTGCTAAGTGCATTAATGGGTGGAATTTCAGGTTCTGCAAACGCAGACGCAGCTATGCAATCCAAAATATTGGTTCCCGAAATGGTGAAGAAGGGCTTCTCAAAGCCATTTTCAGCTGCGGTAACTGCTGCTTCATCCGCAGTTAGTCCAGTAATTCCACCGGGAACAAACCTTATCCTATATGCAATCATTGCAGGTGTTACAGTAGGAGATATGTTCTTAGCAGCATACACTCCAGGTATACTGATGACGATATCTTTGGCAATAACTGTTGCTATTATTTCAAGAAAAAGAAATTATAAACCAAGCAGAGAAAATGCAGCAACTTTTGTAGAAATTCTTAAAGAATTCATTTTATCTATTTGGGCATTATTGATTCCTTTTGCAATCATTCTGGGAATGAGATTTGGCGTATTCACTCCTACAGAAGCAGGAGGTATAGCAGTATTATTTTCTTTATTAGTAGGTTTTTTAGTATATAGAAAATTAGAATTAAAACATATACCAATAATATTGATGGACACAGTAAAGGGTACTGGTGCAGTAATAATTATAATTGCAAGTGCCAAAGTATTTGGTTACTACCTTACATTAGAAAGAATTCCGCAAATGATTACTGAAGCACTTATGGGCATGACAAGCAATCCTTTTGTGTTATTAATGGTAATAAACGTAATGCTATTATTTATAGGAATGTTTATCGAAGGCGGAGCAGCCTTGGTTATATTAGCCCCATTGTTAGTTCCGGCAGTGAAAGCACTTGGTGTAGATCCTGTACATTTCGGAATGATATTCATAGTAAATATCATGATTGGAGGATTAACTCCGCCATTTGGATCTATGATGTTTACAGTATGTTCTATATTGGAAGTAAAATTAGAGGACTTCATAAAGGAAGTTTGGCCTTTTATTGTAGCATTAATAGTAGTACTTCTGTTAGTAACTTATTCTGAAGGCATCGCATTATTTAGCCTGAACTTATTCCGTTAAGCTTAGAAAGGTAAAGGGTGGAAGAATTTGGAGAGGCTAAAGGGTAAGACCGTATTTTTACTAGATATGGATGGAACCATTTATCTTGGAGATGAATTGATTGACGGATCTCAAAAGTTCTTAGAAGCTATAAAACAAAAAGGGAAAAAATATATTTTCCTTACAAATAATTCATCAAAAAGCAAAGAAACATATGTAGATAAGCTTAATAATCTGGGGATACAAGCTTCGGAGGAAGAAGTATTTACTTCAGGAGAGGCTACTACTATGTACTTAAAAAAGCAAAAAGAGGGCGCTAAAGTTTATTTATTAGGAACGAAGGCATTAGAAGAAGAATTCCAAAGGGAAGGCTTTATTTTAGAAAAAGAAAGACATAAAAAAGTAGATTATGTAGTATTGGGATTTGATACCACATTGACCTATGAAAAGTTATGGACAGCATGCGAATATATATCTGAAGGGGTAGAATACATTGCTACGCACCCAGACTTCAACTGTCCTTTGCCTAATGATAAATTCATGCCGGATGCAGGTGCAATGGCGGCATTTATAGAAGCTTCTACTGGAAAGACCCCAAAGGTAATAGGTAAACCAAATAAAGAAGTAGTAGAGAGTATTGCTTCGAAATATAATTTAAAGAAAGAAGATATGGTAATAGTAGGAGATCGACTATATACAGATATTAAAACCGGAGAAAATGCAAGGATAGCCTCTGTATTAGTTTATTCTGGTGAAACGAAAGAGGAAGATTATAGAAATAGTGAAACAAGAGCAGATTATGTATTTAATTCCGTAAAAGATATGATAGATTTATTATAACAAGATTTACTGAAAAAATTTTTGCTCTTTTTGCAAAAAATCTACCCGAGCGTTTCAACGAGGCAGGGGATATATGCCCACCGCCTATCGCTAAAATCGGAACCCGCCACTTATAGAAGTGGGAGACATATTTTTGCCTCGTTATAATTTTGAGCTGTATAAAATCTATAACATACTAGTCATATAAAAAAGTGAAATCACTTATAAAAATGAAGGAATGATAGTATGAAAGAAACAATAATTGATAAAGTTGAGTTAAATCCGATTATTGCAGCTGTTCAGAATGTTGAAGACTTGGAAATTGCAATCAAGTCCCAAGTATCTACTATATTCTTACTCTGCGCGGATATATTTAATGCTAAATCACTAGTTGATAGAATCAGAAATGCTGACAAAAGTGCTTTAATACATATTGATTTTCTCGAAGGAATAGGAAAAGACGCTAAAGCGATTGATTATATTATCCAAGTGATTCAACCAGATGGTGTCATTAGTACAAAAAGTAGTCATATAAAGATTGCCAAAGAAAAAGGAATGTTTACAATACAAAGATTCTTTTTGATTGATAACAAGTCCTATGAAATGACTACAAAAAGTGTGAAATCTATAGAACCAGATATGATTGAAATTATGCCGGGTGTTATGCCTGGGGTAATACATCGTATTACTAGACAACTCTCTATTCCTGTTATAGCAGGAGGGTTAATAAGCAGCAAACAGGATATTATGGAAGCTTTAAAGGCAGGTGCTTTAGGAGCATCGACCGGTAAAAAAGCTTTATGGGAACTATAGGCACAATTTATTTCTTGTTATAAGATAGATATATTTGCTTTCAAATAAAAACCATATATGGTATAATATGTGATATGGATTAATTACAAAAATATTTATGGCAGAGAATCGGAGAGCCGTGAAACTAAATCTATTTAAAATAGGTTGTGTTTACACGGCTCTTTTTATCTTCTCAGCAATATATTACTACAACTGTTGGCCTATAAGATTTATAAGGGAGGAATAGACAATGTATGATATAACAGTCATTGGAGCAGGTGTAACAGGAACTTTTATAGCCAGAGAACTTTCGAAATATCAATTAAGTGTGTTATTGATCGATAAGGAAAATGATGTAGCCAATGGAACTACAAAAGCGAACAGTGCGATAGTGCATGCAGGATTTGATGCTACAGAAGGAACATTAAAAGCTAAATTAAATGTAAGAGGAAATGAACTCTATGAAGAGATATGTAAAGAACTGCATGTTCCCTTTAAAAGAATAGGCTCTTTGGTTATAGCCTTTGATAAACAGGAGATGGAAACAGTACATGAATTATTTGAAAGAGGAACAAAAAATGGTGTTCCTCAAATGGAATTATTAGATAAGGAAAGTGTATTGAAGCTTGAAAATAATTTGAGTGAAGAGATAATAGGTGCCCTATATGCAAAAACAGCTGGAATAGTTGGACCATGGGAATTAGCTATTGCATTAGCAGAAAATGCATTAGAAAACGGGGTAGAGCTCCTGTTAAATAGTCCGGTAACTGAAATAAAAAAAATAGTAGGTGGTTACTGTATTGCAGCTGGGGATAGAAAGATAGAATGTAAAATGATTATAAATTGTGCTGGAATTCATTCTGATGATATTAATAATTTGGTAAATAGCGCAAGCTTCGAGATATTACCTAATCGAGGTGAGTATAATCTATTTGATAAATCAGTAGGAAACATTGTTAATACCATAGTTTTTAGATGCCCTTCAGAAGCTGGTAAGGGAGTAGTTGTTATGCCTACAGTTCATGGCAACTTACTCATTGGTCCAACGTCAGAGTATGTAGATAGCAAAGCTAGCTTTGATACGACACTTGAGGGACTAACTTCAATTAATGAACATACTCAACATATGTTGAAGCAATTAAGCTTACAAAGTGTTATTACTTCCTTTACAGGATTAAGGGCAAAGACCAGGACTCAAGATTTCATAATTGAAGAATCAAAGGAATCTTTAGGGTTTTTTAATGTAGCGGGTATTGATTCTCCGGGTCTTACTTCAGCTCCTGCCATCGCGGAGTATGTCATAGAATTAGTAAAAAGAAGAATAGAGAATATAGAAATAAAACACGATTTTAATCCATATAGAAGACCTAACATTCAATTTATGGAGTTGCCTGATATTGAGAAAGCAAAGCTTATTGAAAAGGACCCTAGCTTCGGAAGAATTATTTGTCGGTGTGAGCATATTACTGAAGGAGAAATTGTAGATGTTATAAAAAGAAAGGCAGGAGCAAGAACATTGGATGGGGTAAAGCGGAGGGCAAGACCGGGCTCAGGAAGATGTCAGGGGGGATTCTGTGCTCCCAGGGTAATGGAAATTCTTGCAAGAGAACAAGAGATAGACATTACAGAGGTTGTAAAGTGTGGTCTTGATTCTTATATATTAACAGGAAAAACCAAGTAGTTTAAATATATAAAGGGGTAGGAGGAAGCATTTTGTTATACTATGACATTGTAGTAATTGGTGGAGGTCCCGCAGGGCTAGCGGCTGCGATAGAAGCACGAAAAAATGGAGTAAAAAAGATATTAATAATAGAGAGAGATAGAGAGTTAGGTGGAATACTGCAGCAATGTATTCACAATGGCTTTGGACTTCACATTTTTAAAGAGGAGCTTACAGGCCCGGAATATGCAGAAAGATTTATCAAAGAGCTTATTACTATGGGTATAGAATATAAACTAGATACAATGGCCTTAGAGGTTTCGGACAACAAAGTAATTACAGCCATGAACTCAACAGATGGAATACTTCATATACAGGCTAAAGCAATAATACTAGCAATGGGCTGTAGAGAAAGAACTAGAGGGGCTATCAGGATACCTGGAACTAGACCGGCAGGAGTTTTGACAGCTGGAACAGCTCAGAGATTTGTTAATATGGAAGGTTATATGGTTGGAAAAAGAATAGTTATTCTTGGTTCAGGAGATATTGGACTAATCATGGCAAGACGTTTGACTCTTGAAGGGGCTGATGTACTAGCGGTTGCAGAGTTAATGCCATACTCAGGGGGATTAACAAGAAATATAGTTCAATGTTTAGAGGATTATAATATCCCACTTTATTTAAATCATACAGTAGTAAATATTGAAGGCCATGACCGAGTAGAAGCAGTAACCATTGCACAGGTTGATAATAAACTTAAATCAATCAAGGGAACAGAAAAGAGGTTTGAATGTGATACTTTACTGCTATCTGTAGGCTTGATTCCTGAAAACGAACTTTCCAAATCTGCTGGAATAGAGCTTGACAATGTTACGGGAGGGCCAATTGTAAATGAATCAATGGAAACATCTGTTGAAGGAATTTTTGCCTGTGGCAATGCTGTTCATGTTCATGATTTGGTAGATTGGGTTACAGAAGAAAGTAAAAGAGCGGGTAGTGGTGCTGCTAAATATATTCAAGGGCAGATAGAAAGCGATTGTAAATCCATAAAACTTAAGGGGATAAATGGAGTACGATATGTTGTTCCTCACCAAATAAGATTGGACAATATAGAACAACCAGTTGAGTTGATGATGCGTGTAGATAATATCTATAAAGATATCAAACTTATCATTAAAATGAATGGAGAAGTAATAAAAGAGGTAAAACGAAGCCACGTTGCTCCTGGAGAAATGGAAAGCATTAAATTAGACTTAAGCAAATTTACTCCAGGTGACAGTGATGGAATTTTTATAGAAATTGTTAAAGAGGAGGTATAATCATGGAAGTTAAAGATATGGTTTGTATTGTTTGCCCTTTAGGCTGCAAGTTAAAGGTTATTAAGAACGATACAAGTCAAACAGGATACACTGTTGAAGGAAACAAATGTTTCAGGGGTGTGGACTATGGTATTAAAGAAATGTCAAGTCCTACAAGGGTATTGACAACAACTGTCATTATATCCGATGCTTCTGTAAAAAGACTTCCAGTTAGAACATCTGGAACAATTCCTAAACATCTAATAAAACAAGCAATGGAGTTAATTAATAAAGTGGAGGTTAAAGCACCAATCATAGTAGGGCAGGTTATTATTAAGAATATTCTAGATACAGGAGTAGACATAATAGCCTCTAGGAGTTTGTATCAAGATTCCAAAGATGAAGAAACCTTAAAAGGCTATTTGGTTCAAGGATAAATTCTATTAGAAATAAGCAATGTAAAGGGGTTGAGATTATTGATAAGTGATATGGAAGTAGTTTTAAGATTAATTTTATCAGCTATAGCGGGAGGTATTGTTGGTATGGAAAGGGAGGCTAGCCATCGTCCTGCTGGACTTAGAACCCATATATTAGTTACTTTAGGCTCTACCCTTATTATGCTAATATCTATGTATGGTTTTCAAGGGCTCGGTGCGGATAATAGTGGTGGAGAGCCTGCTAGATTAGCAGCACAAGTAGTTAGTGGAATCGGATTTTTAGGAGCAGGAACCATTTTGAGAACAGGTAATAATATTCGAGGCTTAACTACTGCTGCAAGTATTTGGGTTTGTGGGGGTATAGGATTAGCTATAGGGAGTGGTTATTATTTAGGAGGACTTGCAACTACTATAATAGTTTTGTTTTCCTTAAGAAGTTTGGGCTTTTTACATAAGAAACAATCTAAATGCCAAGATAAATTATTAATTGTCCAATGTAATGAGCGGGTTGGGTTAATAGGTGACATAGGACATATATTAGGCAAAAATAATATTAATATTATGGATATTAAGGTTAATAGTGACGGTAATATTGAAGAAGATGAAGGTTATTTGATAGAAATTAGATTTAAGGTTAAGCTGCCATCTAAACTAATAAATTATAGTTTTATTGATGAAATTTTTAATGTACATGGAGTAGAAAATGCAATATGGGAGGAAGATTTAGAAAAAGCTTATCTATAGTCAGCACCACTGGAGACAATGGATAGCACATCCCCTAGCCACCATCCAATACATAAATCAACAGACTGGGAATTATGATTCTTAGTCTGTTTTCGTTTACTTAAACAAGCTTTGCAAAGCTGCTGAATGAAAGCGATAGGAACGTTTTTTTACTTTTGACCTTGCTAATGATGTAATAACGTTGTATTATGTAGTTGTTTAAGCTTTACTAGTTTTGTTGATGATGATTATTATAGAAGAAATAAAAGAAAATAACAAACTTGACTATTAATAAGATTTTAGTATTTTTGTAGGGAGGTAAGCAATTAATGAATATTACATTGAATGGACATCAATGTGAAGTAGAAGGTGGGCAGACGATTTTTCAGGCAGCTGCTAAGCATGGAATTCATATACCAACTTTTTGTTATGATGAAAGATTGGTAGCACACGGAGCTTGTCGTATATGTGTTGTAGAAGTAAAAGGCGCCAGAACACTCATGACTGCTTGTTCAACTCCTGTAGCGGAGGGAATGACAATAGAAACAGAAACATTGGCTGTGATAGAGGCAAGAAAAGGGATTTTAAGATTGATGCTGGAAAATCACCCACTAGATTGCTTGACCTGTGAAAAGTCTGGGAATTGCACTCTTCAAGATTTATGTTTTGCATACGGTATTAAGGAAGGCGGCTTTAATGGAAGTAAGAAAAACTATCCTATAGATGACAGCAATCCTTTCTTTACTTATGATGCAAACAAATGTATACTTTGCGGCAAATGTGTAAGAGTAGATAATGAGCTTCAATGTACAGGTGCCATAAGCTTTGCGGAAAGAGGCTTTGAAACTCACGTGACAGTAGCAGGTGATAAGGATTTTGAAAGCTCTAATTGTGTGTCTTGTGGAAACTGTGTGTCCGCATGCCCTGTTGGAGCTTTGATGCCAAAGCAGCCTCAGAAGTTCAGGTATTGGGATGTCAAAAAGGTTAAGACGACCTGCTCATATTGTGGAGTAGGCTGTCAAATGGAGTTGCTGACTAGAGATGGAAAGGTAGTAGGTGTAGAGCCTGTCAATTCAACTCCAAATGAAGGTCTATTATGTGTAAAAGGTAGATTTGGATATAGATTTTTAAATCATCCAGACAGACTGAATTCCCCTCTTATCAGAAAAGACGGGAAACTTGTAGAAGCAACCTGGGATGAAGCCATTCATGTTGTAGTTTCTAGGATAAAAGATATCAAAGAAAAACATGGTCCTGAAGCTTTTGGTGGTTTGAGCTCTGCAAGATGTACAAATGAAGAGAATTATTTAATGCAAAAAATGTATAGAGCGGTCATCGGAACCAACAATGTTGACCATTGTGCTCGCCTCTGACATTCCGCAACAGTTGCAGGTCTTGCAACTACTTTTGGCAGTGGAGCTATGACAAATGGGATTGATGAGTTTATGGGCTGTGATGTAATATTCATCATAGGTTCCAATACAACAGAAAATCACCCGGTAATTGGAGCAAAAATTAGGCAGGCTATAAGAAGAGGGACTAAGCTTATAGTGGCGGATCCTAGAAAAATAGACCTTGCACGTAATTCTGAGATTTTTCTTCAGATAAAGCCAGGTACAAATGTTGCCCTTCTAAATGTGATGATGCATGTAATGTTAAAGGAAAACCTACACAACAAGGAATTCATAGATAGTAGAACAGAAAACTTTGAAAAGCTTGAAGAAGTAGTTCGGGGCTTTACTCCAGAAAAAGCTGCAGAGATTTGTGGAGTAAAGGCAGAAGATATAGAAGCAGCAGCTAGACTTTATGCAAAAGCAGAAAAAGGAAGCATTGTGTATTGTATGGGGATTACGCAGCATACTACTGGTGTCAATAATGTTATGAATATTGCAAACCTAGCTATGCTATGTGGACAAATAGGGCGTGAATCAACAGGGGTAAATCCATTAAGAGGACAAAACAATGTTCAGGGGGCCTGCGATATGGGAGCACTACCTGGAACTTACACAGGCTATCAGTCAGTGATAAAGCAAGAAGTAGCAGACAAGTTTAAGGAGGCATGGGGAGTAGAAGTACTTTCAACAAAGAGTGGATTAACCGTATCAGAGATGATTCATGCTGCAGAGTGCGGAGAGATTAAAATGCTTTATATAATGGGTGAAAATCCAATGGTATCAGATCCAGATTTAAATCATGTAAAGCATGCACTTGAAAATACAGAATTTCTCGTAGTTCAGGATATATTCCTTACTGAGACTGCACAGCTTGCTGACGTAGTTTTGCCTGCAGCTGCTTTTGCAGAAAAAGATGGAACCTTTACCAACACAGAAAGAAGAGTTCAAAGAGTAAGAAAAGCCATCAGTGCACCAGGAGAAGCAAAAGCAGATTGGGAAATTATTATGGAGCTAATGAATAAGCTTGGCTACGAAACGAAATACATGAATCCATCAGAGATATTTAACGAAATGGCAGCACTTACACCTTCTTACGCAGGTATTGATTATCAAAGATTAGAGAAGACAGGAATTCAATGGCCATGTCCAAATAAAGAGCATCCAGGCTCACCCTATTTACACAAGGATTCCTTTGTAAGAGGAAAAGGTGTATTCATGGGTATTGAGTATAAGGAAAGCGCAGAGCTTCCTGATGAGAAGTATCCATTGACTTTAACAACAGGAAGAATACTTTATCATTATCATACAAGGACTATGACAGGCAGAGTTGAAGGCTTAAACAAAAAAAGTCCGGAAAGCTTTGTGCAGATCAACCCTGTTACAGCAATCAAACTAAAGATTAGGGATGAGGATATGGTAAAGGTAAGCTCAAGAAGAGGAAGTATATTGGTAAAAGCGAAGGTTAGCGATATTGTGGAGCAAGATGTGGTATTCATACCTTTCCACTTTGCAGCAGGAGCTGCTAACGTCCTAACTAATTCAGCTCTTGATCCAAACAGTAAAACACCAGAGCTTAAGGTTTGTGCAGTTGTAGTAGAGAAGTTAGGGTGATTTGTTGAAACGTACAGAACGATCGCTCAAAGGGAGATTAAAATATGGATTTAACAAGATCAGTTCGAATTCTAAGATATGTTGGGGAAAAAAGCAATGTAGTGGATGATATTGTTGTGAAGGAATATCCACTGACTATTTTCTTAAATGATGAGGAGCTAGTGACCTTGTTATGCTCACCTAAAGCTTTGGATTTTCTTGTTTATGGATTTTTGATTTCAGAGGGTATTATTCAATACAAAAAAGATTTAATAGATATAAAGGTAGATGAAGAAAAAGGTGTAATTGATGTTTTTACTTCTCAGCAGAAGGACATGACCAGCTACTTTATGGGCAAAAGAATGATGACCACTGGATGTGGAGGAGGAACTGTTTTTTACAATATTCACGATGTGATAAATTGCAGACCTGCAGAAGACGGCTTAAAGGTAGACGGGTCAAAGCTTTTAGCATTAATGAGAGAGTTTTCAGCAGCATCAGAGATATTTCAAAATACAGGTGGCGTGCATAGTGCAGCTCTAAGTGATGGCAATAAAATTTTGGTCTATCATGAGGATGTCGGAAGGCATAATGCTTTGGATAAGGTTTTGGGAGAGGCTTTTATTAAGGACATTCTGTTCACAGACAAAATCATTTTAACAAGCGGCAGAATTTCTTCAGAAATGCTTACAAAGGCTGCAAAAAGAGGAATATCTATAGTAGTCTCCCGGTCAGCTCCCATGGATTTAGCTTTGCGGATAGGTGAAGCAATGAATATTACTATAGTTGGTTTTGTCAGAGGGAATAGAATGAATGTTTACACAGGAAGTTCAAGAATTGATTTCGGTGATAACAAAATATAATTAAATCAGGCTATTTATGCTGTTTGCATAAATAGCCTGATTTATTACATTGTTAGACATGCTATAATATACATAGGAACTTAAATTTTACAAAATTCACACTTTAATTAATAAATTCTGAGATTTTTATATTACATTTGCAAATGGAGGACATGTACATGCATAACAATATGATCAATAAAAGTGGATACCAGCATTTTGTTGATAATATGCCTGATGGGCTTGTATATATGGAGAGTGTAGTCAATAATATTGGAAAAGTTATCGATTATATCTTTTTGGATGCCAACAAATCCTTCGAGAAATTAATCGGAATGAAAT
>MGOS01000019.1:0-4641 GCA_001797185.1 Clostridiales bacterium GWB2_37_7 | reverse complement strand
GAGACTTACATGGATCTCATCAGACGGAAAGATTGCAGGATTTGATTTTACAGATATATGCAGTAAGGTTGACATGCGGGAGGTTTATTATGAAGGATAAGACAATTCATATATTAAAGGAATATTTTGGGTACTCCGACTTTAGAGCGGGTCAAGAGCGAATCATTGATGAAATATTATGCGGGCATGATGTATTGGGGATAATGCCTACGGGTGCAGGAAAGTCATTATGTTTCCAAGTCCCGGCACTAGCGCTGGAAGGAACGGCCATTGTTATTTCTCCACTCATTTCACTTATGAAGGATCAAGTAGATACCTTAAATGAAATGGGTATAAAAGCTGCTTTTATTAATAGTTCGCTTAACCTGCAAGAATATAGAAATATCAGTATCAAGGCACAGAACGGAGAATACAAATTACTCTATATCGCTCCTGAACGCTTGGAGACTGAGGGCTTCTGGGAGCTTTTGTCTCAGATGAACATTTCCATCATTGCAATAGATGAAGCACATTGTATATCTGAATGGGGTCATGACTTTAGACCAAGTTACACAAAAATTGCAGATATGATAGCAAGGCTGCCGAGGCGTCCAGTTGTCGCTGCACTTACCGCTACTGCGACAATTCAAGTAAAGCATGATATTGTCAGGCTATTGATGCTTCAGAAGCCATATGTTCTGGTAACCGGTTTTGATCGAGAAAATCTGTATTTTGAGGTAAATAAGCCAACAAACAAATTCGACTCACTTCTCAAATATATTAAGAAAAATGTTACAAACTCTGGTATTGTTTATTGTTCTACGAGAAAAACCGTTGAGAGCGTATGTGAAAAACTAAATGAACATGGCATTTCAGCTACTCGCTATCATGCTGGTTTGACCGATGGGGAGAGAATAGCCAATCAAGAAGCATTTATATTTGACAAGGTACAGGTTATTGTTGCAACAAATGCTTTTGGAATGGGTATTGATAAATCCAATACAAGATATGTAATACATTATAATATGCCAAAAACGATGGAAAACTATTATCAAGAAGCTGGTAGGGCTGGTCGTGACGGTGAAAAAGCTGATTGTATGCTTTTTTACAGGGCAGGAGACATTATTACGAATAAATTGCTGATCGAAAATAGCGGCAGTAATGTAGATAAGACCAATGAATATAAGAAGCTGCAGGAAATGGTTGATTACTGCAATACGGATAGCTGCTTAAGAAAGTATATATTGAACTATTTCGGGGAGGATGACTCGCCAAATGCATGTGATAACTGTGGGAATTGTATTGGGAACATAGAACGAACGGATATCACTACGGAGGCGCAGAAGGTCTTGTCATGTATAAAAAGGACCGGTGAGCGCTTTGGAAGCGGTATTATTACAGATGTTCTGAAGGGATCTTACTCTGAAAAATTAAGAGCTTTGGGTTTCGATAAGCTTACAACCTTCGGATTGATGAAGGATTATTCTAAAGAAACGGTTAAAGAAATCATAGCATATTTAATTGCAGAGAGTTTTATAGATATAAAAGGTGATAAATACCCAATACTTGTATTGAATGCAAAAGCCTATAGCCTGTTGAAGGGGGATAGTGAATTATACATTAAACGTATTATAACAAAGGAGAAGCCTAAGGCTAAGAAATCAGAGCATAAGATAAGCAATGATCTATTTGAAAGGCTGCGAGTGCTTCGAAAGGTTATTGCGGATGAACAGAAGGTACCACCTTTCATCATATTCTCTGATACAACACTGAAGGATATGTGCAGCAAATTGCCTGTTACAGGTGATGCTATGCTCACAGTTACAGGAGTTGGAACATTTAAACTTGAGAAATATGGAGATAGGTTTATGGAAGTGATCAATTACCATATAAGCAGCAATCGGGTAACACTATAAAAGAAAAAATTAAAAGCAGTCATGATCTAAGGTGTGGATTCATTTCATAGCTCCTTTCGGTTTCCTTTGTTCCGATTGATAGGAATTTTACATAGAAGACTTGGACTTATAAATGCAAAAGTTAGGAGCAGAGTATAATACTTTTATGGTATAATTTATTAAAAGGTTTGCAAGACTGATTGTTTTGTGTAACTTTTAATAAATAAGAAGATTTAGAAGCGGAGGTGTTTTTATGAATATAAGGATAGAAAAAGATGTTGCAAAGTTTATTAGGAAACAATCTAGCGATAACTCAATAACACTTTTTATAAAGCCTGGAAGCGGCGGCTGATGTTCGGTGCAGAGCCCGACAGTTCAGTTGGGAAAACCACAGAATGATGAAAACTTTGATATACAAAAAGTGGATGATATAAATGTATATATAAGAAAAGGGATGCAAATCGAAGACAGTGGAATACACATTTTTATGAGAAAGCTTCTTTGGATTAAGGAATTAGAGGTAGATGGCATTCGTATTAATTTATAGGAAATGTTTTTATTACGCAAGAAAGCCTGTGATTTTAAAAATCACAGGCTTTCTTGCAATTAAATAGTACTTATGTGTTTATTTTTCTTAAATTTCTTCAGAACTTGTTCCTAAAATCTGATTTTTATTGTACATGCCGCATATAATTATTATTAGTGATGTACTTAAGCGGGGCAAGGAGGATTATGTATGGAACATTCAGAAAAGCTTGTTAATAAGTATTGTTTGGATTTTGACATAAGGGAGTGGGAGGCGATACTAGATTCCACCCAAGATGCAGTTTTTATTGATGACATGAATGGGAATACGCAGTGGATCAATAAAGCTTGTGAACGACTTTACGAGATTAAAAGGGAAGATATATTAGGGAAAAATATAGATGTATTAGAAGCAGATGGTGTATTTTCGCCATCTGTTGCAAAACTGGTTTTTAGTAATAAGAAGCAGGCTACAATATTGCATAGCAATAAATCAGGAAAAAAAATATTAACAACAGGTACGCCTCTTTTAGATGCATTTGGGAACATATATAAGGTTATCAGCACTTCAAGAGATATTACAGAATTGGTATTATTAAAAAACCAATTGGAGGATATACAAAGTAAGCTAGAAGAATTAAGGGAACATCAATGTGAAGGTATTGGAAATTTTGTGGTGAAGAGCCAGAAAATGAGAGAAATTTTAAATCTAGCAAAGCGGCTATCGCGAATTGATACCACCATTCTAATTACTGGGGAATCTGGCGTAGGAAAAGGTGAGATTGCGAAGCTTATTCATGCTTCGGGAGAGAGAAAGGAAAAGTCCTTTGTCAGTGTTAATTGTGGAGCGATACCAGAAGCTTTGTTAGAATCAGAACTGTTTGGTTATGAACATGGCGCATTTACAGGTTCAAGAAAGCAAGGGAAAATGGGTTTGTTCCAGCTTGCTCAAGAGGGAACAATATTTTTAGATGAAATTGGAGAGCTTCCATTAAACTTACAGGTTAAACTACTTCATGTAATTCAGGACAAAGAAATCAAAATGGTTGGGGGTCTAATACCCATAAGTGTAGATATACGAATTATTGCAGCAACAAATCGTGATTTGATGTCTATGGTAAAAGAAAAAAAGTTTAGAGAAGATCTATTTTACAGGTTAAATGTAGTTCCAATCCATATACTGCCACTGAGGGAAAGAACGGAGGATATCCTACCCCTGATATATCATTTCATGGAGAAATATAACACAAAATTTGATACAAAGAAATCAATAGATCCTAAAACGATTGAGTCATTTATCAAATATTCTTGGCCAGGCAATGTTCGTGAATTGGAAAACATCATAGAAAGATTGATTGTTATAACCTGTGGAGACACCATTTTGCCCCAAAATCTTCCAAACTATATATTAAATATGATAGATAACTCAAGGAATTTTGTCATTTCTTCAATGATGAGTCTAAAGGATGCAACTGAGGAAATTGAAAAGCAAGTAATCTTAGGCGCAATAAAAAAACATAAAACAACAAGAGCAGTAGCAAAAGCGTTGAAGGTAAGTCAGCCGACAATAGTTAGAAAAATGAGTAAGTATAACATTTGCGATTCATTTATAAATCAATGTGATTTATAAATGAATAAGTTATAAATTCACTAGAAGTTGTCTGGTGAAAGCAGGTATAAAAATAAAGAAAGCAAGCTTGATACTATTTTGTATCAAGCTTGCTTTCTTTATTTTTAACAGTACTTTATGGTAAAAGCTTTTCATTGCAATTTATTTGTTTCTTTTGTTGTCATGGAAGCACTGTATCTCATAAAGCTATTATTTGGAAGATTTATCTTAGAATTACACATATTGGCATGATGCTTGCGGTTAATTTTATTGTTGACAAATTCAGAATAAGCTGACAAATAATCAATCTTACTAGAAGGAGGATAAATATGAGCAATGAAGTGAATCAAATGGCTTCGGAATATGTAGCAGGATTATTACGGAGGGCTAGGCTTGCTCAAGAGCAAATAGAAAATTATACACAAGAGCAGGTGGATAGATTAGTGGCTGCAGTTGTATGGAACATAGTAAAGGATGGACCAGCGCAGGAAATATCTAAGCTTGCAGTAGAAGAATCAGGAATGGGCAATTATGAGGGAAAATACAACAAACTAATGGCAAAAGCAAAAGGTGCAGTTCGAGATATGAAAGGCAAGAAGAGTGTTGGTGTTATTGAGATAGATGAAGAAAAAC
>MGOS01000018.1:11910-16823 GCA_001797185.1 Clostridiales bacterium GWB2_37_7 | reverse complement strand
CTAAAATCCATTGGCGTTGCTCGGACATCTATAAGCTTGCCAGTGGGAATAAGGTTTTTGTCCAATTCCAAGAATCTTTCCGATGTTATTCTCAGGGATTGCTCTGTAACCTTTCTTTTATAATTACCTGATAAATTGAAATATGAATGATTGGTAAGATTGCATAGGGTTTTTTTATCTGTTTCTGCCTCATACTCAATAGTAAGCTTATTATCCTGCCATAGCGTATAAATGATCTTGGCATCTAATTCTCCCGGGTAATTTTCTTCACCCTCAGGGCTTTTGTATTTGAATTCAACAACTATCCCTTTGTCTATTTCTTTGATTTCATAGCTCCATATCTGATGGCTAAAGCCTTTTACTCCTCCGTGACCATGGTTGACTCCAAAATTATTGTTAAGCTTGTATGATGTACCATCCATATCGAAGCTTCCTCCCGCTATGCGTCCTGAGGTTCTTCCTAAGGTTACTCCGAAATAGGGTGTGTTCACGATATAATCTTCAAGGTTTTGATATGTGAGCACCACATTTTCTAGTACATTTTCCCTATCCGGAACAGACAACTCAACAATTGCCGCTCCATAGTTAAGCAGCTTGACTTCCATATTATGATTATTTGCAATTGTAATTAGTTCGACACTTTTGCCTTCTATATCAAATACCTTGCTTATAATAAACATATTCCTCACCTTCTAAATATTATTTATAAAGCGTTCAAAAGCCTGCAATCCTCTGCTGTCCTGTTTGAATACCCCTGCATCAGTCAGTATCCTTTCAAATATCTTGCCGACTTCTTGTTGCAAAACCTCCTGATAATCAATCGATAAGCCTGAATATTTATTTTTGAGGTATTCATACCAGCTGCCATGCTGTTGCAGCTCATCATATTCGTTTATATTCTTTTTTCCCTCCAGACATTCCTTTAATATCTCTAATTCTTCTATCAGTCGAGCCGGTAGAACCGCTAGTCCCATTACCTCAATAAGACCGATATTTTCTTTTTTAATATGATGTAAGTCACTGTGAGGGTGAAAGATTCCTAGAGGATGCTCCTCGTTGGTTCTATTATTTCTCAAGACAATATCCATTTCATACTTGTTATCCTTGTATTTGGCTATTGGAGTAACTGTATTGTGGGGCTCCCCCTTTGTATTGGATACAATCTCAACACTTTCATCGCTATAGCTTTTCCAAGCCTCAAGAACGTGGTTTGATACCTTTGAAAGTACACCTATATCTATGCTTCTAAGACGAACAACTGACATAGGCCATTTTACGATTCCTGCTTCAACTTCTTCAAAGCCCTTAATTACAACAGACTTTTTAATAGGAGCTGTCTCCATTGCAAATTTATATTTGCCCCCTTGAAAGTGGTCATGGGATAATATTGACCCTCCTACTATTGGCAAATCAGCATTGGAGCCTATAAAGTAATGCGGAAATTTATATACAAATTCCAACAGCCGGTCAAAGGTAGCTTCACTTATTTTCATAGGCATATGCTTACCCTTAAAAATAATGGAGTGCTCATTGTAGTAAACATAGGGTGAATACTGTAAAAACCACTGTTCATTGCAAAGCTCTACTGGTATCACCCTTAAGTTTTGTCTGGCAGGGTGATTGACTCTACCTACATATCCTTCGTTTTCGCTGCAAAGCAAGCACTTGGGATAAGAGGAAGACTTCAGGTTTTTTGCTGCTGCAATTGCCTTTGGGTCTTTCTCAGGCTTTGAGAGGTTAATGGTTATATCTAGCTCCCCGTATTCTGTGTTGGTCCTCCAGTTTAGGTTCTTATCCGTTCTATCCTTCCTAATATAATTAGATGCCATGGACATTTTATAGTAGTTTTCTGTCGCAAGCCTCGGTGACATTTTATAATCCTTATAAAACGCTCTGATAACTTCACTTGGACGGGCTACAAGACAACCCATAAGCTTTGTGTCCAATAGATCTCTATAGGTTACGGTATTTACCTCCAACACGCCTGTTTGGTATGCAAAATCTAAGATATTATCCAAAATAGCTTGAGGATTATCTAATTCTTCATATTCAATCTCAGTATCCATGAACTCATCCAGGTGCAGTATTTCTAATATGCTGTTGATCACATAGGTCTCATCTTCTTTATATATAAGCTTTTTATCAATGCCATAATTGGTAAGCCTTTTTATTTCTCTGTTGATATCCACCATTAATCACCCCTATTTTACATACCCCTCAGGGTTGCCTTTATGCCATTTCCATGCTGATTCTATAATATCTTCTATCTTTGTAAAACTAGGCTTCCACCCTAGTTCCTGCTGTGCCTTTTTGCTTGATGCGATCAGTCTGGAGGGATCCCCTGCTCTTCTGTCGCTGTACAATGCCGGGATTGGATGCTTTGTTACTCTTCTTGCCGCTTCTATCATTTCCATAACAGAAAAGCCTTCTCCATTGCCGAGGTTATATACGTTGCTGTCGGCTCCAGTGCGAAGTTTTTGCAGTGCCAGTAAGTGAGCCTCCACCAAATCCATAACATGTATATAGTCTCTTATACAAGTCCCATCCGGTGTGTCATAATCAGTGCCAAAAACAGTTATACAATCACGCTGACTCAATGGAACCTGTAATATCAATGGAATCAGGTGCGTTTCCGGATTATGTGCCTCACCAATTGCTCCGCTTTGATGAGCTCCGCCTACATTGAAATACCTGAATACGATATGCTTAAGTCCATGGGCCTTATCTGCCCATTTCATCATCTTCTCGACAGCCAGCTTGGTTTCACCGTAGGGATTAGTAGGTATTGTAGGATCTGTTTCCAATATTGGAATGTTTTGCGGTTCTCCATAGACAGCAGCCGTTGAGGAAAACACAATTTTCTTTATGTTATGCTTTACCATAGTCTCCAATAATACTATAGAGCCATAAACATTATTGTCGTAGTAAGCCAAGGGCTCAGTCATGCTGACACCAACTAAGGAATTTGCTGCAAAATGAATAACCGCATCTATATTGTTCTCTAAAAATATTTTTTCCAAAATAGCCCTATCCTTTATATCTCCTTGATATAACTTAGCTTTGCTATGCACCGCATTCTTATATCCTGTTTGCAAATTGTCAACAACTACTACTTCTTCATTCTTGTCTAATAGCGCAGCTACACAGTGTGAACCGATATACCCCGCTCCACCACAAACTAATACTGCCATAACCTTACCTCCTTTTTTAGGAACAAGAGGTAGCCTATATGGTACAAATAGGCTGCCTCATTGTTATATGTTAACGATTTGTCTTGCGCCATCTCCAGCTGCGACGATATAAAAGTCAGCCTTGTATCCTATTTTTTCTTCATATTCTCTTGCTACATTTTCAATGAAATTGTTTATTTCCGATGTATAAACCAAGCTAACGGTGCAGCCACCAAAGCCGGCACCTGTCATCCTAGAGCCAATGGCTCCATTTGCCCATGCGGAAGCTGCCAAGGTGTCCAATTCAATTCCAGTTACCTCATAATCATCTCTCAAAGAATGATGAGATTCATTCATTAACTGACCAAATACCTGAATATTCCCCTGTGCTAAGGCATTTACTGCCTTAATTGCCCTTTGATTTTCATAGACAGCATGCTTGGCACGTTTTCTGTCTATGGTATTTTCTATAAAGTGGCTGCTATTCTCGAACTGTTCCTCTGTTAAGTCTCCTAGATATCTAATATCAAATACAGTCTGAAGTGCTTCCAATGCTCTGGTGCACTCCCTACGCCTTTCGTTATATTTAGAATCTGCCAGTCCTCGTCGTTTGTTTGTATTTGCGATTACGATACTTATGCCGTCTAATTTCATAGGCACATGTTTATAGCTTAAGGTATTTGTATTCAATAAAACTGCGCAATCCTTTTTACACATTCCACTGGCAAACTGGTCCATGATCCCACAATTTACACCATTGAATTGATTTTCTGACCTTTGGCTCAGCTTCACCATCTCAAGCATATCGATATTGAGCTGAAACAATGCATTTAATGCTATACAGGTTACCAACTCAATAGATGCACTGGAAGACAACCCCGCACCGTTTGGAATGTTTCCGTAGAACATGATATCAAAGCCTGTGTTTATTCTATACCCGACCTCTGTAAGAATCTTTACTATTCCCAAGGGGTAGTTAGCCCAATCAAAGACTTTATCATAGCTTATATTATCAACTTCAACTTCAATAATTCCTATATTTTTAAAGTTCATAGAGTAAAGTCTTATTTTTGAACACGTTGTTTGTCTTACTACTGCATAGGTGCCAAGAGTAAGTGCACAGGGGAAAACGTGTCCCCCATTATAATCAGTATGCTCTCCAATAAGATTAACACGGCCTGGAGCAAAGAATACAAGCCCTTCTTCGGAAGTACAAAAAACCTCTTTAAAATCACAAATTACATCTTTTATGTCCATAATGACACTCCTCTTTATTTCTTTTTAATATATATCGTGTATCTACTTCTGAAGATGCCTCTAATTGTAATTTACTAAAATTTTAGTTAATTGTCAATCAATTATAAAGACACTACTTGTTTATCTTATATGCAGCAGTAGTATCAATTTTTATTGTGAATTTCAACAAAAAATCCAAGAAATGCTATACACTTCTTGGATTTTTTGTTGAAATTATTATTTTTTTATCTTTTTTAGTAAAATTTTTTTATTAGACCTCGTAGTATTTACTGATGCCTCTTCTAGGTGCAACATCCAGCTCTATATCCTTGCCGATAACCACATTATTTTCTTCTAATATATTTTTCACAGTCTGGTATGCAAGTTCAGGGAAATTATTCTCCTTGCTAAGATGTCCCAAAAGCACTTTTTTAACCCCTGAGTTCATAAGCTCCAGCACTGCTTTGCCGGCAGCTTCATTGGACAAGTGTCCTACGTCGCTTAGTA
>MGOS01000018.1:0-11894 GCA_001797185.1 Clostridiales bacterium GWB2_37_7 | reverse complement strand
GTATGGATAATGTGAAACCTTAACCATGTTGATATCATGGTTTGCTTCCAGCAGCACCATATCAGACTGCTGAATGTTGCTTTTAACCTCATCGCTAAAGTATCCAAGGTCTGTCGCTATGCATACCTTTTTTGCATCCAATCTAAAGCTATAGCCTACCGGGTCAGAAGCATCGTGGGGTATGCTGTATGATCTCACTTCTATATCATTTAATTTGAAATCAACACCTGTATCAAAGATCTTTATATTCTCAGATTTGATATCACCTATACAACCGCTCATACCTTCCCAAGTACCCGCATTAGCATATATAGGTATGTTCAGCTTGCGGGATATTATTCCTACACCCTTTGTATGGTCCGAATGCTCATGGGTTACCAAAATACCCTTTATGGTACTTGTGCAAACTCCTATGTTTTTTAAATTTTCCAATATTTCCTTGCCGCTCACACCGCAATCTACCAACATGCCGGAGTTCTCACTGCCTACATATATGCAATTGCCGCTGCTGCCGCTAGATAAAGAACAAAGCTTCATACTCATTTTGCCTCCAAAAACAAAGGCAATTTAAAACTAAATTGCCTCATACATTCTAATCCGATTCGACTTTTACTCTTTTTATCTTGGCGCCCAAACTAACCAGCTTGTCCTCCAAGAATTCATAGCCTCTGTCTATATGTTTTATATTACCGATTATTGTTTCGCCTTCTGCTATCAAGCCTGCTACCACCATGGCAGCTCCTGCTCTCAGGTCAGTAGCATAGACTGAGGTTCCTCCCAGCTTACCGATACCCTCAACAACGGCTACTCGATCTTCTACCTTTACCTTGGCACCCATTCTCTTTAGCTCATCTACGTATTTGAATCTGCCCTCCCAAATGCTTTCAGTCACAATGCTTGTGCCTTCAGCTGTACAAAGCAGAACACTCATAGGCTGCTGCACATCTGTAGGAAATCCTGGATAAGGCAATGTTTTTATATTTACAGCCCTTGGATTCTTGTCACAAATTATTCTTATTGAATCCTCATACTCATGGATCTCAATACCCATTTCCTTCATTTTTGCAGATATAGCTTCCAAGTGGGTAGGAATAACATTTGTTAAGGTAACATCCCCTCTTGTAGCGGCTGCCGCTACCATGTAAGTACCTGCTTCTATAAAATCTGGGATAATTGCGTGCTCACAGCCCTTTAGTTCTTCAACACCTTTAATTTTTATAATATCTGTACCCGCTCCCTTTATGTTAGCACCCATAGCATTAAGGAAATTTGCCACATCTACTATGTAGGGTTCCTTCGCCGCATTTTCTATTGTTGTTATACCTTTTGCTCTAATGGCGGCCAACATGATATTAATGGTTGCACCTACACTTACAACGTCAAGATATATAGGCGCACCTATCAGCTCTTTTGCCTCTGCTTTGATTATCCCATGCTCTAAGGTTACTGTTGCCCCTAAAGCCTCAAAGCCTTTGATATGCTGGTCTATGGGTCTCACTCCAATATCGCAGCCCCCCGGAAAAGGGACTTCTGCCTTCTTGAAACGTCCAAGAAGCGCACCTATAAAATAATAAGAGGCTCTCATTTGCTTAGCTAATTCATAGTCAACTGTATAACTATCAATGGTAGAGCTATCTACCACCATAGTGCTGTTATTTTCTACTTCAACCTTTGCACCGATGGATACCAACAAATCCTTAAGATATATTACATCCTTTATATTAGGTAAATTTTTTATAATGCATGTTCCACTGGATAAAACTACTGCAGGTATGACCCCGACAGCTGAATTTTTTGCACCACTAATATTTAAAACTCCCGTAAGCTTATTGCCACCCTCGATAACAATCTTTTCCTTCAATCAATTCGACCCCTCATCATATAATTTTACAAATTTATATTAATTCGCTAATAAGCTAATTTTGACTAATTAATATTATAGCATTGATTTAAATTTTTGGTAATAGCAAAAAGAAAAAAGGCTCTGCTGGAGCCCGTGGTAATTATTACTACCTTGTCTTTTCAATATTCTCATTGTATGCATTAATATAGATTTCATTTTTGTCCGATAAAATAACCCACATAGGAGATACTATTCCCTCCACCGTGATGTCTTCGGCGTTGTTATCTGTTTCGGGGCTGTAATAATAGCCTTGTCTTATTTGCTTTATAACAATGACATCTTGTTCCGCTTTATCCTCATATGCCTTCAGCAATGCAATAACCGGTGTTGTTATATTTTGTTTCTTGTCAGGCTTTATCCATTCGAACCAACTGACTGTAGCCTGTGAAACGCCTTCTTCAGTTGCATAGATTTCTATCTGACTGCCTCCTACGGGTATATTATTAAACTGCTGGCCCAATATCAGTCGAACATAGCCTTTTTCTACAGTCTTTTGTATCACATATCTATTCCCGTTATTCAGCTTAAGCTTATTGACAAAGCTATAGGCATTTTTCAAGCTTTTATCTTCGTCAATATCATGATCCCTTATAGTTATTGCTCTGTTCTTGTATGTGAGATTTACTCGATTGTTGACTTGTATTGATATATTGTCATCTTTAATCGTAAAGTTAACAGCTGTCCCCTCTAGCTCGCTGCTTCCGGAATTCAAGAAAATGCTTTCCAGCTTCTTTGACTCAAATTCATGATACCTTACTCTAATCGAAGGTGCAATCAATACCCTATCTGGTATCGCTGCCTGCACCTGAACATTTTTTGAGTTTAGGTACTCGACAACGCTTTGCAGTTCTTCTTTATTTATATAATTATATTGATTTCTGCTAATTGTATATAGCTGATAAGAAAGAAATATGTTAATGATTAGAAACATTGCTATTAGTATGTCTTTGGCTCTATTCCAATCCAATTTATTCCCTCCCTACTTTTCATCCAGAATTACGCCTTCTTCAGCACCGATTATATACTTTTTATTATACTGTACTTTATCGTTACCCTCTACTTTTACATCTACCACCCAAACAGGTAGAAGCGCAGCATTACGCCCAAAGTATGCCAGATATATATCATTCAACATGACGATGGACTCTGCTTTAGTTGTATTGAGACGCATATCCAAGCCTCCCCAAACCAAATCCAATATGTCAGAAAAACTCTTAATGCTTACGGTATTACCCTGATCTTCTATAACCCCAACATTGCGCTTATATCTCTTGACCTCTTGACCTAATATTTCCACCTCTATAGCACTTCTGCCTGTGTCCAGCTCAGTAATAATAGGAATACCATTGTACTTATAGTCATAGCTGATTATATAAGAGGTACGTCCCCCTTGAATTCTGCTTTCTACTCCAGATAAATAGAAATCATATGTGAATCCTATATGCTGATTTACATATTGAGTAGCTATGTCTATGGCCTCTTCTAACTCTGTATATTTGGTATCGCCAGCTGTTACATTATACTTATAATATTCCAAAGCCCCTTGGGCATCTATAGTAACCGTCTCTTCTACTCTATCCGTATAGGTAATTTTCCCATCCTTATCCTTCGTACTGCTTATAGTTGAGCTGTCATCGTTAAAGAATTTTATGATCTCAGGATCTATATTGTCCGCTATCTCAACCTCGCCTTTTACGGCAAGTGCAGGCATAGTCACTACAGAAACCGGTGCCATTGCATAATCGCCATAAAACTCATAGCTCTTATTATTAAACTCATTTAGAAAAATGTATGCAAAATCGCTTCTTTTTTCGATGTCTGCAATCACTCCCCTAAGTGTGGTCGGCAAATTCATGGAAGTGAATTGGTAAATGGTCCCCTTACCTTCATCAACAATATACAGCTTGCTGTCATAAGGAGCTATTATAATAGAATCAATTTCATTTATATCCTTCCAGGGGTTTTTATCATGATCCAGCAGGCTCTTGATACTGGAAAGCTGCATGGGATATTCAAAAATCAGCTCTACAGCTCGTTCTTCTCGAATCTGCTGTAGTTTGTCCTTTTGCAGGTTGCTTGAGCTATAGCTTTCATAATCGTTCAGCCAATTCCGAAGTACGTCCTTTGAAGCATTTAAAATAAAGCTATAATGCTCCTTGTCCTTTTGATTGTTAGATAAAAGTGTATGGTTTTGACCTGTATGCACCACCATTTTGCTTGGTTTAAGCAGGTTTTCCTTATCATAGATCTGTTCAGCTTCAAAAGTTGGGTTGCTTTGCGGAATAACAAAAAGACCCTCTATGGAAATATAAAACCATATGCGGGTCGTTAAAACAAAACTCATAGTTACTAATAAGAAAAGTATATAGGATTTAATACGCTCTGTATTCAATATAATCACCTTTTTTTGTTGTCAATCCGTTTTTATTTCAGATTTTTCATAATGATGCTTTTAAAAAAATCTTCCACTTCATTCTTGAAAACAAACTCTACATTGATTACTTCATCCTTGATATTGCCGTCCTTGTCCTTAACCCTTATAGCAATTCTATTCTTGCCCGGATTTAGAGTTACAGGCTTGGCAAAAATCTCGGATGCGCCTACCTCCCAGCTGGATTTGCCATGGAGAATCCATTGACCGTTAACCTCCGCATCATCAGAAGTTCTCCTTTTGGAAAGTATACTCATATCTTCATCAGCCCTAAACCAAAATACTGTCATGGTTATTTCAGAACCTCTTTCAGCTCTGCCTGATATAACCTGATTTCTTTCAAAGGTTTTGGTGCCGTCTAAATTTTTTGTAAGCTGAAAGGTTGTCACATCCAGCCTTCTCGCTATGCTTCGATTTGGTTCCGCAAAAACTGCAGTATTTAATGTAAGCATCGCCGTAATAATGACTGCCGGTAACACAATTTTCTTAAACATTGGAGTGTCCCCCTAATAATTGAATAGATCTCCCATATAACCATGTCAATCCATACTTTTATTATACAGATATAATGTTACAAACTGATTACAGGCTAATTAAGCTTATTTTACATTAACACTATTTTATGCCAAGATATCGAAATTTGTCGTATAAATGTATTTTATATATTGTACACTAAACCGTTTACATTAAATCAGAATGTGCAAAACATATTCTTTACTCTATTCTATGCAACAGGCAAGCTAATAAATACTTGAGTACCTTGTCCATATTCACTTTGTATTTTAATTCTGCCCTTGTGTGCCTCAACGATCTGTCTTGCTATTGACAAACCTAAGCCAGTACCCCCCAGCATCCTGGAGCGAGCCTTATCCACGCGGTAGAACCTTTCGAATAATCTAGGTAAATCTTCTTTAGGTATTCCCATTCCGTTGTCTGCCACCTTTACTACTATGCTATCCTCATCGCGCTTCAAGGTAACTTCTATTTTTCCGTTCTCTGGAGTGTATTTTATCGCATTGCTTAAAATATTTACGATTACCTGTTCTATTCTATCCTTGTCTCCCATAATTTCAGGTATGTCCATATCTGAGTTGAATTCAAGTGCTTGGTTTTTTTGCTTTGCAGAAATATTCATCCTGTAAACACATTCACTTACTATTTTGCGAATATCCATTTGCTTCATGTTCCATTGGATGTTGTCATAGTCCAGCTTAGAAAGCTGAAGCAGGTCTTTAACAAGCCTAGTCATTCTATCGGATTCACTGTCTATTACCTTTAGGAAGCTGATGGTGTACTCCTTATTTTCCATAGCACCGTCTAGCAGAGTCTCGGTATAGCTTTTTATGGTAGTGAGTGGAGTTTTCAGCTCGTGGGATACATTGGCAACAAACTCCTTACGCATTTTATCCAGCTTTTCTTGCTCTGTAACGTCCTGCAAAACGATTATTGCTCCTACTGTTTCATTTTTCTCATTTCCAAAAAGCACTACATTGGTTTTTATTATGAGGTCATTGATAGCCAATATATTGTTTACTTTATCGCTATTGTTGAATAAATCCTCATGGCCAATTCCCCAATCCAGTTCCTTGGAGATATCATCAAAATTCTTATTCTCCATATCCTCTTGTGATATATTAAAAATATGATACACTGCCGGATTGGTGTGTATAATTGTCCCATTTGTATTTACTGCTATGATGCCGTCTGTCATATTTGTTAGTATGGTATCCAGCTTGTTCTTTTCATTTTCAGTTTCATCCAATGTTGTCTTTAGCCTGTCTGATAAATAGTTGAACATGTCGGTCAGCTGTCCAACCTCATCATTGGATTTAACCGACACCACCTGTTCAAACTCGCCTTTTGCAAGCTTTTCAGCCTTGGATATTACCTCCTTGATAGGATCAGTAATGGTCCTTGCCAACAAGCTGCCCAAGAGCACCGTTATAGCAAGTGCCCAAATGGTTGCATAGGTAAGTATGCCATCTATTTTTTTCATATTGCCTTCTATTTCTGACAAATCGGCATTTATATAAATAGCACCAACAAAATCATTGTTAGAGGAGTATATTGGAACAGCAATACTTTTTGAGTATTGATTTCCAATCTCATTGTCCCTTACAATTTCTTTTTTCTGCTTGATGACTTCATCAAGCATATGCTCGATTAAGCTCTCACCTTTTATATCCCTATTGCCTGCTTCTGCCAATAATACCTGCGCATCCTTCAGTACTCTCACTCCATCAATCTGACCACCTTGTCCGATAAACCAGTTGTTTACAGTCTCTTGGATGTTACGAGCACCTGTCATCTCATCCTTGAGCAAGTCTGCAAGGTTATATGCCCTCGCCATTATAGTCGTTGTAAGACTTTCTATTTGATTCTTCTGGATTTCCTTCGTTACAAATACACCTATAATGGACATGGCAAGCCATACAAGCAGAAAGGAAATAATAACAAGCTTCCACTGTATGCTTCTCAACATTGTATTACATCCTCCTGAAGTAGTAGCCTACCCCACGTTTTGTCTGCACATACTTTGCATTGCTAGGATCATCTTCAATTTTCTCACGAAGTCTTCTTACTGTAACGTCTACAGTACGAACATCTCCGTAATACTCATAGCCCCATACCTCTTCCAGCAATGTCTCTCTAGAAAAAACCTGCTCCCAGTTAAGAGCAAGATATTTCAGCAGCTCAAATTCTCTCAAGGTTAGTTCGATAACATCATTGTTCTTTCTAACCTCGTATCTATTTAAATCTATCGTTAAATTCCCTGATCTAATTATTTGTCCAGTACCCTCATTGCCGCTGTTTGTAAAGTTTACACGACGAATATTTGCTTTTACTCGCGCCATAAGCTCTCTTACGCTAAAAGGCTTGGTCATATAGTCATCTGCTCCCAGCTCCAGACCCAACACCTTGTCTACTTCCTCTTCCTTAGCTGTCAGCATAATGATAGGTGTATTTAATGTTTCTCTAAGCTTCTTGCATACTGTAAAACCATCCATTATGGGCAGCATGATATCCAATACTATAAGGTCAGGCTTGTGCTCATAGGTCATATTTATTGCCTGCTGCCCATCCTCAGCAACAACAACCTTGTATCCTTCCTTCTCTAAATTAAACTTAATTATGTCAGATATTGGCCTTTCATCATCTACAACCAGTATCCTGTTTTCCATGTTCGCCACCCCTTTATATTTCTGATAAATTTGGACCGCTTTGTTAGCAACCTTAGGCTATGTCTATAATTCATAGACAAACAGTTGTGCTTGCCTATGGTGTTTAATAAAAACTTCTTTCATTTAAAGTCTTAATATAGAAGTCTTCTATATTATAGCATATCAATTAAGGCTTATAAAATAAAGGATTCAGATTATTTTTGGTTAAAATTGTATTTTTTATTCGTCCATATGGGACTTTAGTCCTATAAATATGAGACCAGCACCTTATTCCAACAATATGTGAAATAATATACAATTAAACCATCTCAATTATAATTATTTATATCCCCCCGGATATAGGAAAACAATTTTGATTTTTGTTTTCTTTTCTTTTTAATGAGATACAAAAACGTACGAGCAATGCTCGTACGTTTTTATTTAGTATATACTTGTGAGTTTATAAACTCTTCTGCACTCACTCCATAAATTTTAAAAAATGCTTCATCTGTGTTGCTGCCGCTTTTTAACTCCTGAAACAGCATTTGCATCTTATCCATACCATAGCTGTCTATCAAGTATTTTACCATATCAAAGCTCTGCCTGTAGGACTGCACTTCATCTGCATACATAAAGCCTTCTCTCATTTCTTGTGAGGTGAAATATCTTTCATAATTATAGCCAGCTGCCCACTCTGTATTGTTTATATTGTATTCTTCATACAATGCCAAGCCTTCTGTAAGCCAAAGCTCTATGTTTCCTCCCGTCAGCTCATCAACCACCTTATGCACATATTCGTGCAATACAGGTCCGTTGTTCTTAAAAAATTTCATAAAATTTGGCCCTTGGTCCTTATACGCATTTGGAGAAAGAACATGTATTGTTCCCATATTATAAAGTCCCATTACAGCTTGTCCCTGTATTGAGCTTTGATAGCTCCAGAACTCATTTTGATCCTTGTATATGATAACAACCGTCTTTTCCTTTGAGCTATATCCATATTCTTTAGCTATTGCTCTATAGCTTTCTTCAAACATATTGGCAGTTTCTCTGATTATATTTTCGTCTTCTGGTCTATATTTTATATTAAAGTGCTCAGTTTGATACTCCAAAAAATCAGAGGTCACTATTTGCTCATCCTTTATTTGCACAAAAACCTTAAGTGCTTTGTAGCCTTGTATTCTTGCTGTACCAATTCCTTTTTCTCCTATCACTGCTATTGTTATGATTGATATAATAATCAAAACAAATACTAAAAGCTTTTTCATATTATAATTCCTCCTATAAACATGGATTTGCAGCGTTCTTTCATTAATCTCACGTTAGAAATATATTATACATTAATTTTATGTAAACTTCATTGGAAGTTTGTTCATAGAAAAAGAGTTATTTGCAAAATAAAACTACAAATAACTCTTTATTAACTCAGCCTCATTAATGACATCCACTGCAGCCACCGCAGCTTCCACTGCTGCAGCTTGATTTGCCGCCTGTGTTACCTATGGAATTGCATTTGCCTTCAAAAATCTGTTTGATATCCTTGCTTTTGCACATAGGACATTCCAATTTGTCTCTATTTGATGAGTGAACCAATTCAGTAAACTTTTCGCCGCATTTATTGCATTTAAAATCAAGTATAGCCATTGTATAACCTCCTTTAGTTTATTATATATACATTCACCAACGTGATTCAATATGCATATTATGAATTATATTCTTTGTATTAATATTATTTTTTTAATGGGGGATATGTATGAAGTTGGTCAAAAAACTTATTGCAGGGTTACCTTTTACTACATATTCAAAAAAGGTTGATTATGTTGTGCGAAATATTATTGCCACAAATAAAGTAAAACAAATTCCTATTATAGTATTGTTTCGCAAAAATGTAGACAATATTATAGAAGTACGCTTAAAAAGATTGGGAATGAAAATTAAATATACACTGCCTTTTATAGACGGGATATGCGGAATAATTCCTGTTTCACAATTTGGCAACCTATGCGGAATACTGGAAGTCGATAAAATTTTTTATGATGCAAAAGCTTATTTAATGGGTAGTCATAGTGGCTTACAAACCGGAGCTGCATTAGAGGAAGCAATTAAAATCAAAAGCTCCTATTTAAACGGAAAAGGAATCACTGTGGGCTTTATTGATTCCGGTGTTTATCCTCACCCCGATTTGGTAAGACCACGAAATAGAATTGTAGATTTTAAAGACTTTATTAATAATTTTCCATCACCCTATGACGATAATGGTCATGGAACTGCTTGTATCGGTGCCGGTTTCGGCGCCTCTCTAGACGGTAAATTCAGGACTGTTGCATATGAGACTAATGTAGTATGCGCCAAAGCCTTTGATAAATTTGGCTCAGGATTTTATTCAGATATATTGGCTGCTATGCAGTGGATTGTTGATATAAAGGAAAAGCAAAATATTAAAATTGCTGTGCTGCCATTTGGCACAGCAAACTTTTCGAAGGATTTTGATTTATTGAGCTTAGCTTCCGAAAAGCTTTGGAAAAACAATATCTTTGTATGCAGCTGCACAGGCAACTATGGTCCCTATGAGAGCAGCATTACCAGTCCCGGTGTGAGCCCTTACAGCTATACTACCGCTGCTTGCTCCGCAGTAGATCTGCCGCCCAGAGCAGTATACTTTAGCGGCAAAGGTCCTGTATATTTCAAATGTGATAAGCCCGATGCTATCATGCCAGGAGTTGCTGTAGAAACACTCAATGCAGAGACGACATATATTCCCAAAACCAAAGGTCAAGCAAAATCTGGTAGTATTGCAACTCTGTATACTGAATTTAATGGTACCTCTATTGCCGCCAGCTTAACCGCCGCTGCCGTCGCCCTTGTCTATCAAAAGCTGGGTGACCTGAAGCCTGATGATGTAAAAGGTGTTCTAAAAGCTTGCGCAATATCCATAAATGAAGTTAAGAATGTCCAGGGTGCTGGTATCATTAATATTAAAAAGCTGGAAGAACTTTAATCTTCCAGCTTTACTGTATTACTTTACATATTTCATTGGGTCAATAGGTTTTCCGTTCTTCCTGATCTCAAAATGTAGATTAGGTCCGGTAGTCCTGCCTGTATTGCCTACTGCACCTATTTTTTCACCCTTGTAAACCTTGTCGCCCTTCTCTACAAAATACTTGCTAAGGTGACCATAATATGTTTCAAGGCCACCACCATGGTCTATTATAATAAGCTTCCCGAAATTTCCTCTTGTTCCTACCCAGGTTACCACGCCACCATCTGAAGCGTATACTGGTGTACCTATTGGTGCAGCATAGTCAATACCCTCATGAGGTCTGCCCCATCTGATTCCAAATCTTGAGGTTATAGCACCTCTGGTTGGTGTGCTAAAGGTTCCTGTTCCTTTTTTGGGTGGAAGCTCTTTGGTACCCTTCAGTAGTATTTGAGTCTTTGGATCCTTGATAACCTTCTCTGTTAATATATTTCTACTATCCTCAATACCGTTTATCTTAACTACATCTGCAACTACCTCACGTTCTCCGTATACACCCTTAACCTTAATGCTGGTTTGGTCCTTATACATAGAGCTGCTAAATTCAACTGTTTGCTCGAAGGGTATGTTTTCTTTATATTCAGCCATCTCAATTGTTTTTACAGATAGCAATGGTTTTGGTACTACTAAGCTTAGTTCTTGCCCTATCTTGATTTTATTTGGATCTGCTTTTGGATTTGCCTTTTGAAGATCCTCTATTTTTATATTGTATTTCCTAGAAATTGACCAAAAGCTATCGCCCTCTGTAACCTTATGTATTTTCTCTTCATTTGTTCCCTTTAAAACGAAGGCAGCTACTTCTTCCACCGGCATTATTTTACCGGCTTCGTTGAATTCCTGTTTTACTTCTACCGTCTCTGCAAAAGTGATTTCTTTATACTTTGCGCGGTCTTCAGGTTTCACATATGCAGCTTTTACCTGTTCAAGTACTTTTTCAGCCTCTTCCTTTGACTTTAAGACTGCCACATCGTTGCCATTTGCAACAATGCTGTAAGATTGTATTGTATATGTTATATCGTTTTTAACAAAGGTCTCTATTGCTTCTTCATTCAGAAGATCTTTGCTTGCGGCTCTGGTCTTTGTATAGACCAATTCTCCTGCTACACCAATTTCAGCATTATACTGTTTCTTAAATTGCTCCTTCATTTGTAATACAAGAGCTTCAATTTCTTTCTTGCTTCTAACCTTACCCACCACACTGCCATTCATGCTCACGGTGTAGGCAACTCCGGAAAAAAATATATACCCTATTAAAATAAATACTAATGCAACTGCTCCAACACTAACTGCAAACCTCTTTTTATCAACTACTTTTTTTGTCAATTTCGACGTATTTATCTTCGTTAATTGCTTTATATCAAA
>MGOS01000017.1:7238-16795 GCA_001797185.1 Clostridiales bacterium GWB2_37_7 | reverse complement strand
GTCCTCGCACTCTACTCGTACACTGCCACCCTCTTCCGACTCAACAATCCTATAGCCTTTTCCATACTCTGTTTTCACGTTGCCGCCTTTGATCCCCTTTGCCCGCGAAAGCCATCTAAGCAGTACATTTCTGTCTGCAGAAGAGATTGTAGGCAGCTTATTAAAATCCACTTGGTTGTTTGAAACCAGTCGCATAATTATTTCTTCTTCTCTTTTACGACTTTGCAAAATACTTGTGAGCTTCTTTAGCTTTAGCTCGCTTTTGTCCGCTATAGGTCTTCGTGTCAGCTTTTCTCTATAGTTCCTAACCCGTGGCTTTAATATTATCCTAGACGGCTCCTCCTCATATATGCTGCTGTTTATGCTTTCTGTCGCCCTCAGAGGATTTGCCTTAATGTGCTTCATGCCAAATACACCAAAGACCAAAGACGATAGCTTGTGTGCTTCCTCAATATTACTGCATTTATCAAACAGCGCTGCAAGCTTTCTGTACTCTTCTTTTCTATTGGAGCTGGCACCTCTCTTGTCTGCTATTTGAGCTGCAAACCTGGTAATTTTACGTATTATTTCATTTGTATTATCAATAAGTTGTTCTATAAGGGGTGCTCTATTGTTATAGCTGATAAACCACTCCTTCATACTTAAAAATCTTCCCAGGTTTACATCCTTATATTCCTCTTCTTTTATCTCCTGTGCCGATATGCTTCTTTCATATTGATATGAAGCATCTATAATTTTGTTTATTACGTCATCTGAAATAGCCTTCAATATTTCTTTTATCATCAGACTATTTGTTTGCAAGCCCCTAATAAAATCCCTAAGGTAATTGATAAAGCCTTCCTTATAGAGTAGAAACTCTGTTGTCTTAATCATTTCCTCTGTCTTCGGAGAATAAAATCTGCTTATATAGTCCTGATAATTCTGATTAAGCTCCCTAAAATCACTGTTAAGCTTTTTCCACCAATTATATATCTCTTTATTTTCCTTGGTAAATATGGTTGCAGTCTCTGATAAGTCGTTCTTAAAGCGTTCCACCATACTAGCCTCTAAAGATGCATTGTTCTCAACAGTCATGTTTTCTAAATTTATAAGCATTCTTTCTATTTCAATTGTATAGGGTGAAAGCTGATATCTGAATTCTTTATTTTTGAACTCGTCTATAGATTTTACCTTGGAGGAATCAGAAGTTGCTAATAAGTTTTTCCATGTAGTCAAAGCATCTAAATCAGCCTTAAGATTGTCCATGCTGTAATTCTCAAAGTCCTCAAACTCCTTAAGCTGAATCATTATATCTTCTTTATATAATATATATTTCATCTTTTCATAACATTTGTACATAATTCGGGTAATGGTTCTATACCTCCAAGTATTATCTGTAGAAAGATACTTGGTTTCCTCTAACTGTTTCTTTTGTTTTGCATCCAGCTTCAAAATATCACCTAAATTCTATAATATTTAACAAGTTGCACTTATTATAAGCTTTCTTATATTTTACTATTTTTAAACAAACTTCAAAAGAATTTATTTATAATCACTATAAACTATTATTCTAAAAACTAAAAGCTGTAAAGAAATTTGCTTCCTTTACAGCTTCAACAATTTAAAATGAAATACTATAGCTTTTTTAGTACAGTCTTCCCTCTGTTGCTGTATTGATTTTTTCATAATCCTGTCACTTTAGTCCAATTTTTTTATATTATGTACTAGACGTAAATGAATATATCTATAGGGAGGGTTTATATGCATTCGGAAAGTTATAAAATTGATGGATTAACAAGAGATGAAAAGGAATCCCATAATAATTATAAAAGTAATCCCAAACGTCCAAAACTTGATAAGCATGACGAACATTGCGAAAATAGTCAGACACATGTGCATGAGTTCTTAGGTAGTACCAAACTAGCAGAGAAAGAATATGAAAGACATAATCACCGTTTTGCTGGAGTATCAGGTCAAGTAATACCAAAAGATAACAACCATGTTCATGAAATTCTCTCAAACACAGACTTCTTTGATCATCTTCATGAGATTGGAGTCACAACCGGTCTAGCTATTCCAGTAGGTAATGGAAAGCATGTTCATTTTGTAGATGGTATTACAACACTTGATGATGGTCATGTTCATGAATTTCAATTTACTACACTTATAGAAAGTCCATTAACTTAATGCTATGGGACAAGAGGGACAGGTTCCTCGTCCCTCTTGCAAACACTAAAGCCTCCTTAAGCTGCTTATCAGTATGCTTAAGGAGGCTATTAAACTAGGCTGATGATAAAGCTCCACTGCATAGCCCTTCAGCAGATATTCCTTAGCTAATACGTTCAATATTTCGGTAATGCCCTTTGTTTGCAAGCCCTCAAAGAAATAGCATTTATAGCTATCCTTTATTAAGGTATCTATATAGTCCATCAACCCATCCGGAGTGATTGCACAGTCAAACAAGTGTCTGTCCTTGCCAGCCTTCCCTGTAACTTCAAGCTTATCTGTAAGCTCTGCCTTCAGGTTCAGTAATAGCTTATTAAACGCTGCCCTATCAACAGCTTCCTCAGCAGCTGTCTCTATATCATCCTGCATTTCCTTAACTGACATTAGATAGTGATATGAGCTGTTAAACAAGCCTTTAACTTCCTTGTTAAAATTGATTATTGTATCGCACTCTACATCAAAGCCCTCAACATTCCAGAAGTCACCAAAGTTAAGTATCTCATCAACTGCGCCTGGGTTTTTGGGGTCTACTACGTGGAGGGTTGATTCTAGAATAGAAACAGGAGTTGACTTTTATTTAGCCAACTCCTGTTTAATAATTTCATATAGTTTTATAAGTAAACTTTCATTCCTTTTGTATAATTTGGCTTAGTAGTTGATGTATCAATAATTACATACATATCTATAGGAATTTTAGAAACTGCACCTGATTTATATACCCACTCTTCTAAAAGTTTTTTTGCATATATCGTTCCTCTTGTTTCGTATATATCAGTTACAGTAAAAGCATATCCCCATTCTCCTGGAGGAATGGTAACTGTTACTGTATCAGTTACTGATATTGACTTTTCAAAACTGAAACCAATTTCAGCTTCTATATCATCTTGTATTTCACCTGTAATAGTAAAATTAAAGCTTCCAGTATATGTAGATGAATTAGAAGTCGATCTCTCCTGATCTACTGAAGAACTATTAAATGTCGGTGCCACAAAATATTTATCAAATACTGTATACATACTATATGAGCTTTCTTCATATCTATACTCTGTAACTAAGTCTGACATTGGAGTTATTTCCAAATCATTTTGTTCTTGCTTGTGCACATTCCTTTCAGTTAGAACTTTACTTCTTTCAGTATAAAATTGCTCTTTTGAAATAGGAACAAGCTTCCCATCTACAACTTTAAATATCCTACTAGAATCCGAGAGCTTGTCCATAGTTGGAGCATTTGTTCCTTTTGCCCCATCTGCACTAACTACTATTGCAGATAGCATCAAGACCATTACCAGAAGAAAACAAATTTGTTTTTTCATTTTTCATCACTCCGTTTCACTTTTTCGGCAACTATCATATTGTCACTATCAATTCCATTTAATAATTAACAGTTACCATATTCTTATACTACATAAAAATTATTCTTTTGTAATTACTTTTTTTCCTGTATAATGGAATTAATGAAAATTTTAGGAGGTCAGATAATGAATAAACGTGGAGCAGGAATAGTATTTATTCTTATTTCAGCCATTTTATACAGCACAAGATTAATTGCAGCAGCTTTAATGAGTGGCGAGGTAATGATTGGCGACGCAGGTGTGTATAGAGCCTTAAAATCATATATTGGATATGAAGTAGTTGCTTTTAGTGTTATTTCACTTGTAATTGGATTAATATATCTTTATCAAGCAGATATTATGAAAAATGATAAAGATAATAAGTAACAGTGTTTTTTCTTTGTTTGTATTATTAAATACCTAAGTTTTGTACAAACAAATGAGTAAAGATTTAATAAAATTTCTTTTGTAAAATGCCCAATAAATACAAAGAGAGTAATACCAATGTCTGACAAAATAATTTACTCTATCAACACAAACTGTTGAGAGGCGACATTACCCATGAATAGGATAACAATTTCAAGTATTTAAGTCCAAAATGAGGGGAAAAAATTATTCAATTTTCCAAAGATTAACGCCAATCATGGCTTCCGTCATGATTGGCTGTGAGTCTATAAAAGATATAAATCCTGTATTAGATCCAGAGCCCTTGACCGCTAATATGTCAGGTATGGAACATTTTCCCGACCAATCCCAGATAAATATTGTATTAATTCGTATGGATCAAATCAGCGTAGATCTGGTACATAGCTTGCATTTGTTCGTAAGTATCGCTTGTTCGTAAGTATCGGGACAAGAGGGACAGGTTCCTCGTCCCTCTTGCAAACACTAAAGCCTCCTTAAGCTGCTTATCAGTATGCTTAAGGAGGCTATTACCTATTATAAATACTTCTTAATTCTATCTATTATCTTTTTTCTTAACTCTGTAACTGCTGCAAAGTTCATATTCGGTACATAGCTCTTTTCCATATCATCATGCTTTTTCTTTGCAATGTAGACTCGTTTATAAGCCTCTTCCAGCAGCAAGCTCTTCATTTCTTGATCCTTGCTTATCAATTCTACATTACCTTCCAGCTTCTCATGAATGATAACTTCATCCAAATCAACTATTTTATAGGCTTTATTTTTCATTTTGCTATTCACTGTAAAAGCAAGACCTAACTCTTCAACTAACACAGTTTGAATTCTCTCAGGATTCAATGGCTGATGATAAAGCTCTACTGCATAGCCCTTCAGCAGATATTCCTTAGCCAATACATTCAATATTTCACTAATACCCTTTGTATACAAGCCCTCAAAGTAGTAGCACTTATAGCTATCCTTTATTAAGGTATCTATATAGTCCATCAACCCATCTGGAGTGATTGCACTGTCAAATAGGTGTCTATCCTTGCCAACCTTCTCTGTAATTTCAAGCTTATCTGTAAGCTCTGCCTTCAGTTTCAATAATAGCTTATTAAACCTTGTCCTATCAACGGCTTCCTCAGCTGCTGTCTCTATATCATCCTGCATTTCCTTGGCTGAAACAAGATAATGATACGCGCTGTTAAACAAGCCTTTAACTTCCTTGTTGAAGTTGATTATTGTATCGCGCTCTACATCAAAGCCCTCTACATTCCAGAAATCGCCAAAGTTAAGTATCTCATCAACAGCACCCGGGTTTTTGGGGTCTACTACGTGGGGTGCGGTCCCATCCAAAAGCGCAACCCTTGCCTGCTTAATAACAACGCCATCCAGTGAATTGTTATCAGAGGAGCAGTGGTGCAGCTCTACATCATAGCCCAGCTCAACAAACTCCTTGGCTACAGCCTTCATAAAAGAACTTTTCCCTACACCGGGACCCCCTTTGATACAGAATATTCTTTTCGCTTCTTCTGTAGGAATAATGTAATCATAAAAGGAATGGAAACCCTTATAAGTATTGCCCCCTGGGAAAACCTCTTTTATATTTCCTTTTTTCGCCATGTCCAGCCCTCCATTTAATATTGATATTTATTTATCAGTTCAAATAATACAATCCACTATCATTTTATGAAGAGCTCTTATACAAAGTGCATGGTTATATTCAAATTAATGCATAAAAAAAATGGCTGATTTAAAGTCAACCATTCTATGTCATTATCTGTTCACAATATTTTCCGGTTTTCCATTAATAAAAGAAATAAGGTTATCTACCGCAATATTCATTAGTCTTTCTCTTGACTCTATCGGGGCCCATGCAATGTGTGGCGTGATGAATATATTCTCTGCCTTAAGTAAAGGATTATCTGCCTCAATTGGCTCTACTGATACAACATCTACACCTGCTGCATATACCTTTCCGCTGTTTAGAGCTTCTGCCAAATCCTCTTCAACAATCAAAGGTCCCCTAGCGGTATTGATGATGATCACTCCATCCTTCATCTTTGCAATACTGTTCTTATTGATGATACCCTTTGTGCTGTCGAGTAATGGGCAATGTAAGCTTATTACATCAGATTCAGCGAATAGCTCTTCTAACTCTGCAAACTTCAATGTATCACTTTCTAAGGCTTTGTCCGGATGCTGATTATAAGCAAGCACCTTCATGCCAAAGGCCTGCGCTACCTGTCCTGTAGCCTGACCTATTCTGCCGTAGCCTATTATTCCTATGGTTTTTCCGATAAGCTCGATAAGTGGGTAATTCCAGAAGCAAAAGTCCTTTTTATTCGTCCATTCTCCTGATTTTACTGCTTCGTCATGAGCTCCCACATGATGACATATTTCAAGCAGCAAGGCAAAAACCATTTGTGCAACAGAGGCTGTACCATATGTAGGTATATTGCTTACTGCTATACCCTTTTCTTTTGCAGCTGCTACATCTACAACATTATAACCTGTGGCCAATACTCCAATATACTTTATATGAGTCTGCTCCAAAATCGCTCTTGTGATCTTAACTTTATTCACAAAAACTATTTCGGCATCGCCAACTCTCTCGACAACCTTATCCCCGGGTGTCCTATCATATACTGTGAGATCTCCTAAGGATCTCAGTCTTTCCCATGTCAAATCTCCTGGATTTAACGTATATCCATCCAAAACTACTATCTTCATATTTTTCTCCTTGTAATATACTATAGCTATTAGCATGTTCACTTATCTATTAATTATATCACCTCTAAATATTCAAATTCTAAATAAAACCCACTGTAATATTGGAAATTTATGCATTCAAAAATTTCCCAAAATTTTATTGTTAATTCTCTTCAAATATATTGACTTTTATTGGCAGTTCTGTTAACATTAAGTTGTAGATATTTGTCGAATATTGTAGTTTTATGGAAAGGGGTATGAAATTGAAATCAACAGGAATAGTAAGAAAAGTAGATGAGCTAGGCAGAGTAGTTATTCCCATAGAGTTAAGGAGAACACTTCAAATTGAAGAAAAAGACTCCTTAGAGATCTATGTTGATGGCGAACATATAATTCTTAAGAAATATGAGCCAGCTTGTATCTTCTGTGGTAATGCAAAAGATATAACGGTTTATAAAGGAAAGAATATATGCCCAGCATGCATGAACGAATTAAAGAAGTAAAATCAAAAGGTTAGGATACAATCCTAACCTTTTATTCATTATTGAGTTACTTTCAATAAGTCTTCCAATAATTTGTCAGCATCAAAGCCGTGCACCATAGCTGCTTGTTCAAGTGATTCACCTGTAGCTCCTGGGCAGCTTAGGCAGTGCATACCATAGCTTCTGAATATATCAGCAGTCTGTGGAAAAGCTCTTAAAATTTGTGCTATTGTCATATCTTTTGTTATCATCTTTCGTCCTCCTTTCAACCTTCAGTAACAGGTATTATGGTCAAATATTGCATCCTATAATATAAACTTCCTTTTTGGGGAGGTTTCTATCCTCAGCAACCTTTTTTACAGCTTCTTTTTTATCCATTCCCTGTTCTATATACATCAAAAGATGTTGTTCAATAGTTATATTATGCCACTTTTTGGTCTCATTATCAATCAAATCTTTTATATCAATACCTTCAATTACAATGACAAATTCACCTTTTATATCTCTATTCTGCAAAATGGTATGTACTTCCCCAATCGTTCCTCTTATTGTCTCTTCAAACTTCTTGGTCAGCTCTCTGGAGACAGATATTCTTCTATCCCCCAAATACTGCTGCAGCTCTGACAAAGTATCCTTTATCCGATGAGGCGATTCATATAATATGATGGTTCTTATTTCTTTGGTCAGCTGTTGAAGCTTTTCTTTCTTGTCCTTTTTGTTTGATGGCAAAAAACCTTCAAAACAAAAACTTCTTGTAGACAATCCGGATATGACCAAAGCACTTAAGGAAGCAGATGCGCCCGGTATAGGCACTATAGCAATATTATGTTCAATGCAAAGCTTTACTAGATCTTCACCGGGATCAGATATTGCCGGCATACCGGCATCAGATACCAAGGCAATGCTTTGACCCTCCAGCAGCTTGCTGACAAGCTCTTTGCCCTTATCAAGCTTGTTGTGTTCATGATAGCTAACCATAGGCTTTTTTATTTCAAAATGATTCAGAAGCTTAATGCTTTGTCTGGTATCCTCAGCCGCAATAACATCAACCTCTTTTAGGATCCTGATGCAACGCAAGGTTATATCCTCTAAATTGCCTATAGGGGTTGCACATAAATACAATATACCCGCCATCACTATATCCTCCCGTATATACGGTGAATTTCCTCTGTATACTCTTCATTATCCTTATAAATATACAGTGGATCCATAAACTTAAGCTCCGGTCTTCCACCTCTTGTTCCCTCTATCAATATCAAGTGCGGTCTTTTGCCGAAGTTGGAATGCACAAACCTTATTCTTTTGGGCTCTATGCTTTGTTTTCTCATTTCATAGATAATATCAACCAACCTGTCTGCTCGATGCACCATAAAAAGCTTACCCCCTGATTTCAAAAGCTCCTTAGAACAGCTGATTACATCTTGAAGCGTGCAAGCAATTTCAAATCTAGCCAATGCTTTACTTTCTACCGGATTGTTTATACCCGCTTCCTTCTTAACATAGGGTGGATTGGTTACAATTGCATCAAAGCTGGCTTTACCAAACTTCTCTGGCGCATTCTTCAAATCTATATTTAAAATACTTATTTTGTCTTCCAGCTTATTATATTGAATGCTGCGTCTGGCCATATCAGCCATATCTGTCTGTATTTCCAAAGCTGTAATTGACGCAGGTTGCTTTTTCGCATAGAGCAATATAGGTATGATGCCCGTGCCTGTGCCCATTTCCAATACATGTTCTGTTTTTTTGACATCAGCAAAATCGGCCAACAGTACTGCGTCAACGCCGAATTTAAAGGTATTGCTCTTTTGGATAAGCATATACCCATTTTGCAAATCGTCTAAGCACTCATCGTACTTAATTAGTTCTTCCATATTCGCACCTCTTCGGTTGTAGGAACTCTACATTCCTATACGTTATGCCCCTTGGGGTCTGAAACCTATTAATTCATATTAAAAAAAAAGACCCTACAGGTCTTTTTTTGTTTAAATTAGTCTTGTACAGGAGCATCTACTGGGCATACGTTTGCGCACGCGCCACACTCTATACAAACTTCAGGATCAATAACATATTTGTCATCTCCTGAGCTAATGCAGCTTACTGGGCACTCTGGTTCACATGCTCCACAGCTGATGCATGAATCTAAAATTTTGTATGACATAAGTACACCTCCTAACTGAATCTCTCTACATTTTAACATTAAATATATATAAAGGAAACCCTTTTATATATATTATAATCAATTTGTTCCTAATTATTTAACATTATTAATCCTTCTCAAGGATCTTAAGATCTTCATATTTTACGCCTTCATCTATCGGATTGTCAAAATCTCTTCCATGTTTGATAACAACAACATCCTTGATGGAATAATCCTTAACTACCCTCATGTTGTTTTCCTGCATCTCCAACATGACCTTTACCT
>MGOS01000017.1:1826-7131 GCA_001797185.1 Clostridiales bacterium GWB2_37_7 | reverse complement strand
TCATACTTTAGACAACACATTAATCTGCCGCATATTCCTGATATCTTGGCTGGGTTTAGGGATAAGCTTTGCTCCTTTGCCATTTTGATGGATACAGGTGCAAAATCACCTAGAAAGCTGGAGCAGCATAAGGCCCTCCCGCAAGGTCCAACTCCACCAATCATTTTGGATTCGTCTCTTACACCTATTTGTCTAAGCTCAATTCTAGTCTTAAACACTGAAGCCAAATCCTTTACAAGCTCTCTAAAATCAACTCTTCCATCAGCTGTAAAGTAGAATATGATTTTATTGTTGTCAAAAGTATATTCTACATCTATAAGTTTCATATCCAAATTGTGCTGCTGTATCTTCTGCAGACAAACAGCCAAAGCATCTTTTTCTTTGTTCTTGTTGTCCCAGTATATCTTTTTGTCCTCTTCGGTAGCCACTCTAAGCACCTTCTTTAATGGTGCAACAATTTGCTCCTCGCAGACTTCTCTGATTCCCAGTACTACCTCTCCAAATTCAATGCCTCTGATGGTTTCGACGATAACATTGTCTTCCGCATTGATTTCAAGCTCATCCGGGTCAAAATAATATATTTTACCTGCTTTTTTAAACCTAACTCCTACGGTTTTAACCATTGTATACCTCCATAATATTCAATAGCATGCTGTCTATACTGTTCTTGGTGCCAACATTATGGTTTATATAGCTTATTGTTCGCTTAATTGCATCAATTATTCGGTTAAGCTTGTTTTCATCCAGCTTTTCAGCTTGACGAGCTATAATATCGGCGTTGTCCGAGTTTACCAAAACCTGTTTGTCACAGTCTTGCTTGCTTACTAAAACATCTCTATACCAGCTCAACAAAAAATCCAACAATTGTTCTGCATCATCTCTTGTTTCTACGATTTCTCCTGCTGCAGCAGACAATTCTGTATAGCTGTTGTTTGCAATTTTTGTTGTTATACTTACATAAAGTCTTCTTAAGTCTTGCAGTTCCTTATTGTTAAGCACTTCAGCCGCTCTTCCTATTATACCATTTGCTGATACTGCTGCAAAGCTTATCTGTTCTTTATCAAAATTAGTTTTTTCCAACAAATAGCGTTCTATCTGTTGTATTGCTACCTTTCGCATATTGAAAACCTGACACCTTGATAGAACAGTCGGCAGCAATGAATTATGGTTCTGAACAAGTAAAATAAATATTGTATTTGACGGTGGTTCCTCTAAGGTCTTCAAAAAAGCATCCTGCGCATCGTGGGTCATTTTGTCCGCATCATCCATAATGACCACCTTATACCCGCTTTCATAGGGCTTTTTGGATACCTTAGCAATAACCTCTCTAATTTGTTTTATTTTAATAGATGCCCCTGTAGGCTTAATTACCTCAATGTTTGGGTGATTGCCAGACTCAAATTTCCTGCAGGAGGTACAGCTTCCACAGGGCTTTTCCGCTTCTTGGCTTCTGCAATTTAGCCCACGAGCAAATACAGCAGCTACTAGGTTTTTGCCGCTGCCCTTAGGACCGCAGAAAATATAGCCATTCGCTACCATATCCCCTTGCACTGCCCTTTTGAGGCTGCCCACCAGCACAGGCTGACCTATGATTGAATTGAAATTCATTGCCTTCTCCTTTTGTAAAATATCTACATATATATATCCAACAATATCCCTTTGATGGTACCTATTGATTCTAATATCTTGATGTTATCTCGTTCTTCCTTGATAAATTCTCTACTTAGCTCTTCCACCTTAGCATTAACCTTTTTTACCAATGCGTATACCTTGTGTCTTCCTCTTCTATCGAACTGATTATGCTTAGAGTATTTTAGTGAGCTGTTAACTACCTCATCCATAAATTCAGTAATAAGCTTCTTATATTGCTTCAGCTCTTTAATATCCATGTTTTTGCCCAGCTGTTCACCTTGACGGTTTATTTCAGACATGAGCTTGTTTAGCCTGGTATCCAAATCAGCTTCTTCTTTTCTCTTCAGCGTGTCTGCAAAGGTGGCTTTGCCTGGGTTAATATCAGTGCGACGCTCCTCCTTAGAGTTCAAGCTGGTTATGGATGTAGCACGACTATTTAAATCAGAAATCTTCATGATATATCACCTAAGCCTTTTCGAACCGATCAATATCTACTACAAATATTGTGGCTCCTCCTACCATTACATCAATCGGATAGGGTATAAAGACACCTGCTGACCCTGTTGGAGGCATGGGAGTCGTAAAGGTTTGCTTTCTGCTCTTGCATATATCCTTTATCAATGAGATCAAATCCTCCACTTTTTCTCTATCCACACCTATTAGTAAAGTGGTATTGCCTTCTCTCAAAAAACCCCCTGTAGATGCCAGCTTAGTTGCACTGTATTTGTTCTTTACCAAAGCTGCCATCACTTCATTAACATCTTCATCCTGTACAACTGCTATTACCAGCTTCATATAAATGACCTCCTTTTAATTTAATATTATATGATATTCACGTCCACCCTTGGACATAACAAACTATTTTAATACAGTTATGTATTTAAGACTTGCATCCTTCACGCCATTTATCTTAATTCCATTGCTTTGACATGCCAATGCATAGTCAATCAGTTCCTTGTTGATGATCTCCCCCGGCATAATGATTGGAATTCCGGGTGGGTAGGGTACAATCATTTCTCCACAAATTCTGCCAATGCAATTCTGGGCAGCTAATTCTTCCTTAGGCTGATATACTGCTTCCCATGGCAATAGCTGCATGGTTGGTATTTTATCAAAGGTTACCATAGCCTGCTTTGCTATTGGGCTTGAGCTTTGAACTTGTTCTTCCAGCGCAATTGTCCGCAGGGCTTCAGCTAGCCTCTTTAGGGTCGATACGCTATCTCCAACTGTACAAATTGCTACTATATTATATAAATCGGACATTTCCACCTGAAGCTTGAATCTTCTACGCAGCAATCCGTCTGCTTCAGTTCCAATTAACCCTATTTTGCTTAAATTTATCGTAATTCTTGTGCAGTCGACATCAAATATTCCATCTCTGCCTATATCCCTTTTGCTCATACAGTATAGCAGCTCTTGGCTGTTTATCTCTTGTTTCAACCAATTGCACCAATATATTACATCATTTAATAATTCTTCCCCTTTTTGCTGCATTATATATCTGGCTGCATCCAAGGATGCCAACAGCAAATGAGATGGGCTGGTGCTTTGCGTCAGCTGCAAGAACAGCTTGAGCTTATCAATATCCACCCTGTCAGACTTAAGATGCAGCATAGAGCTCTGTGTCATAGATGGCAGGGTTTTGTGTGTGCTTTGTGCCACCATATCTGCGCCACATTGCAGGGCTGTCCTTGGTAGTTCAGTATGAAAGCCGAAATGCGCTCCATGGGCTTCATCCACCAAAAGCAGCATGTTATTGCCATGGGCTATTTTTGCTATTTTCTCAAGATCTGAACAAACACCATAGAAGGTGGGGTTTGTGATCACTACTGCCTTGGCATCAGGGTGCTCCTCTATAGCCTTTTGGACAACTGCAGGAGATATTCCCGATGCAATATTAAACTTATAATCAACTTCCGGATTTATATATATGGGCTGCAATCGCCCCAAGATCACAGCACCAGTAACTGCCTTATGACAATTCCGTGGAATGATGATCTTATCTCCCGGATTGGTTGCAGTCAAAATCATGGCATATATTCCGCTGGTAGTACCATTCACCAAGAAAAAACTTTGGTCTGCACCAAAGACTTCTGCAGCCAACTCTTGCGCTTCCTTAATAGCTGCTTCAGGGCTGTGCAGATTATCAATGCCTGGTACTTCTGTCACATCCATGGACAGCAGCTCAGAATCAAATGCTTTATACCCTATTTTCTTAAAAACATTACCCCCCTTGTGTCCCGGCATATGGAGATAAGCGATATCATCCTCGGAATAATCCTTTAAAGATTTTAAAATCGGTATATTACTATAATTCATCCTATCACCCGTTAAGCATGCTTAAATCAAATTTATCCTTATATTTATCCGGTTCGTTTCTATATAGATTATTACCTTCAATATCAATTGCAACGATCGCAGGAAAGTCCTCAACCCAGAGCTCCATCAAAGCCTCCGCACCTAAATCCTCATAAGTTATCACTTTTATGGATTTGATTACAGTGGAGGTATATGCACCCAAACCTCCTATTGCGGCAAAATACACACAATTATATTTTATCATTGCAGCTATGACAGAGTCTGCTCGATCTCCTTTGCCCATCATTCCCTTGAGACCTTGTTGAATAATATCAGTCGCATATTTGTCCATTCTTCCGGAAGTAGTAGGGCCAAAGGGGCCTGCGGCATAGCCAGGCTTAGGAGGGCATGGGCCTGCATAATATATGATTTGACCTGCTGCATCAAAGGGTAGCTTTTCACCCCTCGCAAGTGTCTCAACCATGCGCTTGTGAGCTGAATCCCTAGCAGAATAGATTCTTCCGGATATCAACACTCGTTCTCCGAATTTTAAGTTTTTCAATGTATCCTCATTCAAAGGAGTATTTATTTTCTTATACATTGTGCACCTCTATATAACAGTTTCTTTATGTCTTGACGCATGGCAGGTAATATTAACCGCCACAGGCAAACCTGCAAAGTGAGTTGCATAGCTCTCTATGTGAACACGCAAGGCGGTCGTAATTCCACCTAAGCCTTGAGGACCAATGCCGAGGTTATTGATTTTGGTTAACAGCAAATCCTCCAGCTCGGCATAATAGGGGCTTCTATTTTTGTCATTTAGAGACCTTAGCAAGGATTTTTTACTTAGAATAGCTGCCTTCTCCATGGTTCCACCAATACCAACTCCTACAATGATGGGAGGGCAAGGATTAGAGCCTGCATTTTTGACAGTTTGCAGCACAAAATCTATAACTCCTTCTACACCATCAGAAGGCTTAAGCATTTTTATTGCACTCATATTCTCACTGCCAAAGCCCTTGGGCATCACTTGTATTTTAATATTTTCTCCAGTCACTATATCATAATGTATGACTGCAGGCGTATTATCTCCAGTATTTTTTCTATTCAACGGATCTCCTACAACTGACTTTCGAAGATAGCCTTCTTTGTATGCTTGCCTTACACCTTCATTAATTGCTTCAGTAATGCTGCCAGTTACATGAACCTCTTGCCCTAATTCAACGAAAACTACACTCATTCCTGTGTCTTGGCAGATTGCTATTTGCTTATCCGCAGCTAATTCAGCATTTTCAATAATCCTGCATAGCATTTCCTGACCAATTTCCGAAATTTCTATTTGTTCATATTTTTTTAAGCTTTGCAGCACATCACC
>MGOS01000017.1:0-1796 GCA_001797185.1 Clostridiales bacterium GWB2_37_7 | reverse complement strand
CTGTTTTACTGCTTTTTGTATATCAAAAGAATTAATTTCCCTCAAGACAAACTCTCCTTGCTTTCATTTTACTTAATACGATTAGGAATATTTATTCCACCTTAATTTGCATGTTCCGGATGCTATATGTTTTGCACTAAGCATCTTACATTTAATCAAAAAAGTGCAAAACATTTTCCTTGATTTATATATTGCGAAAAATACATTTGTGATAAACAAAACAGATGCATCTACTGCTTTTGTATTGATATATCTTTTTCGCAATATATATAGTATCATAAAAGATTTCTTTGATCTCAATTCTTCTAGAAAGTCTTTTATATTATTATACTAATTAATTATAATATATTAAAGCATAGTATAAGAATTAATACTACCTATAAATAATAATATTAAGACTTCAATTGATTAAGTCTATTAGTTCTAATATAATTGATGTATATAACAATTAATTTTTGCGAGGTGAATACATGCTTAAAGCAGATTTAGATAGATATTATGGGTATTTTATAAAAACCCTGATTTTCTTCTTTGTGCTAATTGCAATTTATGTAATAGGTAAAATTCTTATTAACTACTTTGCACCATTTATGACTGCCGTGATTCTGGCTATGCTAATAGAGCCTATTGTAAAGCTCTTTCAGCGACTTAAGCTCAAAAGAGGATTATCCGTTATATTATCAATGATATTGTTTCTTGGGACCTTTGTAAGCATATCGGCTTTTGCCATTTCCCGCTTGGTGTATGAGCTTAAAGATTTATACATAAGTCTACCTAACATCTATAATGATTTTTATAGTATGATGGAAATTCTTATTTTGAGAATTACAGAGCTTTACCTTCAGCTTACGCCGGAAGCTACAGGCATCATTGAAGAATTGATGATAAATACCTTTGATAAGCTAAAAATACTATTGGGACAAATGCTTACACAAACACCTTCATCTACAATTGCCCTGATTGGTAAATTTACAGGTGCTTTCTTGTTTACAATCGTTACATTGCTTGCAACCTTCTTTTTCTCAAAAGATAAGTCTCTGATTCTAGGGTTTATGTACAGACAGATGTCACCCGCTTGGCAGGATAAGATTTTAACTTTGAAAAAAGATTTATTTATGGCACTTTTAGGATTTTTAAAGGCTCAAATGATACTTTTAAGTGTGACCTTTCTTGAGTCCTATGTTGGTTTATCGATATTAGGAGTCAAATATGCCCTGATTTTCGCTATAATTATTGCATTAGTGGATATTTTACCGATATTAGGTACAGGTAGTATCTATGTGCCCACAGCAATATTAAATCTGTTATGGGGAAACTACAAGGTTGCAGTATTCTTACTTGTTCTTTATGGAGTAATTATTACAGTCCGTTACATAATTGAACCTAAGGTTGTAGGTGCCCAATTGGGAATCCATCCTGTCGTTGCATTGGCTTCTATATTTGCAGGCTTGCAGATCCTTGGAGTTGCAGGTGTTATATTGGGACCAACAACAGTTGTTGTAATTAAAGCATGTCAACACGCAAAAATATTACCGCAGTTTAAATAAAGGTTTTTTTAAGCAGGTACTCGTTTTAATACAAGTACTTGCTTTTAATTTTTCCAAAATTATAAAATGTTATTTCATATGCTGCAGGCACGCACATGGGTGTGCCCCTATAAAAATTAAAAAACAATATCACGACAGATACAACTTTAAACCTCGGTAATGGACTTATGTAGTTATGTGTTGTTTATTTCAATTTAATATTTTTTAATGAATTGTAAACAAGTGCGGGCGGGCACAGAGACCCCTACG
>MGOS01000016.1:16458-16837 GCA_001797185.1 Clostridiales bacterium GWB2_37_7 | reverse complement strand
CAGAATTTCTAAATAAGTCTGGTTACCTGAATCATAAGACGGTTTTAAATCATAAGAAGAATGGATATGCAGATCAGCTTTGATATCACTAGGTTCTACCAATACCGGCAACCGATTTTTTTTAGCCAATTCTATTTCATTTAAACCTTCCCTTAGTTCCGGCGGTATATACTGAAGATTTAAAAAATTATATAACTCCGCTTCATCCTTAAATTGGTAAATGTTAAGTTTTGAGTTTTGAGAATTTAACGGTTTAACACCGTACTCTGATAAAGAGTATCCTTTTTTCAGCGCATATTCTCTTAGCTTTATATTGTGGGTCTTGCTGCCTGTGAAATACTGAAGCATGGAGCCGTAGTTGTGCTTTTGCTGGATTCTC
>MGOS01000016.1:16265-16407 GCA_001797185.1 Clostridiales bacterium GWB2_37_7 | reverse complement strand
GCGTTATCAATTTTTTCTGTCTTTGGAAAATTGATAAAATGATCAATTATACTTTTATAACTTGCACCATGTAAATTTGAACTTTTAATTTGTATCGCTATGTCAATATCGCCGATAGTAGCAACCATCCGTCTGAGTGAAC
>MGOS01000016.1:16005-16251 GCA_001797185.1 Clostridiales bacterium GWB2_37_7 | reverse complement strand
CTTTCCACCATAGGATGTTTCTTCATGTAACCGATTATTTCTTCTGTCAGAGAAAATGCGTACGGTAAAATCATTCGTTGCGGTATATCGGGTTTTCTCTTGTATCTTATAATCGCATCCAGTATTTCCTTCTGGGATTTAACGCCAAAATTCTCCATTTTAGCTATTATTTCGTTCTCGGCTGCTTTTATTACCTCTTCTATTGCATTTTTAGAATTTTCCAGGTGCAAATTAGTGATTAGTTTA
>MGOS01000016.1:13781-15854 GCA_001797185.1 Clostridiales bacterium GWB2_37_7 | reverse complement strand
GTGCTAGAACAAATTGGCGTGCACTGGATACGGAAACGGGGTTGTTTATCGATATGAAGGCAAATAAAAGCAACGCAAAAGACAACAGGTCTGATAAAAGCTGGTGGAAGCCTTGGAAAAAATAGAATTTCTTATACGCTGATAGACTCTACGATATGCGAGCTTGTCAGCTTTTTCTTTGCAATAAGAGCTTTATCAGGTATAATTAGTATAGAAAATTATGGTTTCTAAGGCTTAAGTTCAATAACAGAAATAGTGGAGGTAGGCTATGCCAAGGAAGAAGAAGCAGTATGAAATACAATATGATATATCCGGCGTTTTACTTATCGTATTAAGCATTTATTTTTACATAAGTTTATTTAGTGCAGAATCCGGATTTATTGGAAGCGGAATTAAATCAGTTTTATCGGGAACATTAGGTTTAGGAGCCTATGTTTTCCCTGTCATGATATTTATTCTTGGTATCGCATTGATATATATGAAATGTGATTTGAAGCTGAATCACAAATATTATGCTTTTATGCTATTTACAGTAGCTATGCTTATAGGTTTGTATTTAGTCAGTTATGAAAAAATCTCTATAGAAGGCTTTGAACCTACTTGGACTGATCATATTACATATTTTTATACCATTGGCCAGGGAGAAAACCCCGTAGGTGGAGGTGCACTGGGAGCAGCTATTGGCTATGCATTCGTATTGCTTTTTGACAAGGTTGGAAGCATGGTAATTACAGTTGGTCTATTTGTTATTTCTGTACTCATATTTACTGAAACATCTTTTAGAGAAGTGCTTGATTATTTAAAAAGATCCACTTTCAAGCTATATGCAATGTTGGTTTCACTTTTGAAGCAGACCAAACAGCAAAAAACAAAACGCGTAAGAAACATACGGGGTGCCCTAGAAGACTCCTTTATTAGCAATGATCTTGTTAAGGGAGAGCAGGACAAGATTAATGAAATGGACAAAAAAATTAAAATTCTTGATTTTACAAAGAATTTTGATTCGAACTTTAAAATAAATTCCCAAGATGCACAGGACAAGCAAAAGCCACATAATGTGACTGAATTGGATTATTCAAGAAACAAAACAAAAGACAAACAGGGTAAAAAAGCAGATCATGAGGAAATACCAACAATAACGCCCGTGATAAAGCACTACGCAGGTTATGAACTGCCTCCAACATATTTGCTTAACATTAATCAAGATAACAAGTCAGTAAATAGCAAAAAAGAAGTTATGAACAATGTAAAGGTGCTAGAGGAAACCTTAGGCAACTTTGGCGTAAGTGCCAATGTCTCACAGGTTTCAGTAGGACCTACAATTACTCGGTATGAATTGTCTCTAAGTCCAGGAGTGAAGGTAAGCAAGATTGTAAGCTTAGCAGATGATATATCCTTGAGCTTGGCTTCAGCTGGTATAAGAATAGAAGCTCCTATACCGGGTAAATCTGCAGTAGGTATTGAGGTTCCAAATAAGGATATAACTATGGTTTACTTGAGAGAAGTATTGGAATCAAGTGAGTTTAAGAACAACAAATCCAAGCTGTCCTTTGCAATAGGCAAGGACGTAGCAGGTGCAAACATCGTAGCAGACTTAGCAAAGATGCCTCACTTGCTGATAGCAGGAGCAACAGGCTCAGGAAAAAGTGTGTGTATAAATACACTGATCGCAAGTATTTTGTATAAAGCAACCCCTGAGGAAGTCAAGCTACTAATGATCGACCCAAAAGTGGTTGAGCTTAGTATTTACAAAAACATTCCTCATTTGCTCATACCTGTAGTGACTGATCCGAAAAAGGCTGCGGGTGCTTTGAATTGGGCTGTTATGGAAATGACAGAGCGTTACAAGAAATTTGCAGCAAATAATGTAAGAGACCTAATAGGCTACAATTCTTCTACCAAAGAAGGATTAGAAAAAATGCCTCAGATAGTAGTTATTATTGACGAGTTGGCTGACCTGATGATGGTATCTCCAGGCGACGTAGAGGATTCTATCTGTAGACTTGCTCAAATGGCTCGTGCTGCGGGTATTCACTTAGTGGTAGCAACTCAAAGACCATCAGTTGACGTTAT
>MGOS01000016.1:8687-13775 GCA_001797185.1 Clostridiales bacterium GWB2_37_7 | reverse complement strand
ATTAATAAAAGCCAACATACCATCCAGAATATCCTTTGCAGTGTCTTCTCAGGTTGACTCCAGGACGATATTGGACATGGGCGGAGCTGAGAAGCTATTAGGCAAGGGCGATATGCTGTTTTATCCGGTGGGAGAATCAAAGCCTTTGCGTGTACAGGGTGCATTTGTTGCAGAGAAGGAAATAGAAAAGCTGGTAAGCTATATCAAAGAGCAGGTACCACCTGCCTATAATGATGAAATCATGAAAAATTTAGAGCAGCAGGAAAACGAGGATGAAGCAGGAGACTATGACGATGACGCGGATGAATTGCTTCCCACTGCTATTGAAATGGTTGTTGATAGTGGTCAGGCATCTATTATGATGCTTCAGCGGCGCATGAGAATTGGATATAGCAGAGCTGCAAGACTTATTGATCAAATGGAAGATAGAGGTATTGTCGGAGGACATGAAGGCAGTAAGCCTCGTAAGGTGCTGATGACAAAGGGCGAACTTGAGGGAATGATGGATGTTTAGTTCGCCTTTGAAGATAAAATGTCGCAATTTGAAGCAAAAGCGCGAAATTGATAGAATATTGAAGGTGTTACGCTGTAAATGCATATAACAAGCTAATATGGCGGTTTTTATTGCCTGGGTAATAAAGAATATATTTTTGACATGGTTTATCCTATATAATATACTTTACTTTCAATAATGTATATAATATACTTTGCAGTGTAATTAGAAGAATGATTTGAAAGCTTTATATTGTAGGGACTAAGTTTATTCAGAGAAATCGATATACATTGTCCTAACTATTTCGTGCTAAACAATTTACATTCACTAAAATAGCACGAAATATTATCCGCTGTTCATAAATCGCACTAAGTACATATTTACCAATGTAAAAACTTTAGTGTGATTTATATAGCAAGTGCAATTTACATTTTTTTTCATATTTAGGAGGGAGAGAGTTTTTTGAGCTATAAAGTAGCATTGGTTTCTTTGGGGTGCTCCAAGAACCTAGTTGATTCAGAGGTAATGCTGAACATATTATCAAGCAACAGTTATAAGCTGACACGAAACACCAATATTGCAGATGTTATCATCGTTAACACCTGTGGCTTTATTGAGAGTGCCAAACAAGAATCCATAGATAGTATTATAGAATTGGGACAACTGAAAAATACAGGCAGCTGCAAGGTGCTTATAGCATCCGGTTGTCTAGCTGAAAGATATCATGATGATCTGATGAGAGAAATACCTGAGTTGGACGCTGTCATTGGTACAGGTGATTACAAGAATATTTTAGAGGTCATAGAAAGTGCCTTGACGGGCAACAAGGTCGTAAAATATGGAAATCAAGAAAATGTTGATATTCATGAGCTGCCAAGAATAATATCAGCTACAACAGCCTCAACTTATCTAAAAATAGCGGAGGGCTGTGACAATAGATGCACCTATTGTATCATTCCAAAGCTTAGAGGCAAGTACAGAAGTAGAAATTTTGAAGATATCATTAAAGAAGCAAATCAATTGGCTGCTCAGGGAATAAAAGAGCTTAATATTATTGCACAGGATACTACTAGATATGGTATGGATTTGTATGGTAAGTATAGAATAGCAGAGCTTTTGGATGAGCTTAGCAAAATAGAGCGCATTGAGTGGATTAGATTGCTATACTCATACCCTGATGAGTTTGATGATGAATTAATTGATGTAATGGCTAACAATGATAAGGTATGCAAATACCTTGATATACCCATACAGCATGCCAGCGACAAAATATTAAAGAGAATGGGAAGAAGAACTACAAAAGAAGAAATCAAAGAGCTAGTCAACAAATTAAGAAGTAAAATTCCTAATATAGCACTTAGAACAACTTTGATCGTAGGCTTTCCAGGAGAAACAGAGGAGGATTACAAGGAGCTTGTGGACTTTGTAAAGGAAATCCGTTTTGATAGATTGGGTGTCTTTACTTATTCAAGGGAAGAGGATACACCTGCTTATCAAATGGAAGAACAAGTTGAGCAGGATGTGAAGCTGAAGAGACAGGAGAGAATCATGCTGCTTCAAAGCGATATTTCTATGGATAATAATCAAAAAATGGTTGAAAGAATGTTAAAGGTATTGATTGAAGGCAAAGAAGGAAAAAAATATTTTGGCAGAAGCTATAAGGATGCACCTGAAATTGACGGAAACGTATTTTTCTCTTCAGATGAAAAACATAATCCTGGTGAATTTACCTATGTGAAAATAATAGAAGCAGCAGAATATGATTTAATAGGAGAGGAAATTAATGAATATAGCAAATAAAATTACTTTGTTGAGAATTGCGATGATACCATTTTTCATGGGACTTATGCTTATTGAGTTTCCATTTCACATGGAATTGGCTTTGGCTGTATTCTTAATAGCATCTTTTACAGATCACTTAGATGGATATTTAGCTAGAAAGTATAATCTTATCACTGATTTCGGTAAATTTATGGATCCTTTGGCAGACAAACTTATGGTTACGGCAGCCTTTGTAATTTTTATACAAATGGGGAAGATTGAAGCATGGATTGTATTTGTAATACTTGCCCGTGAATTTGCGGTTTCTGGCTTAAGAAGCCTTGCAGCTGCTCAAAATACAATTATTGCTGCCAGCAGCTTTGGCAAGCTTAAGACAGTTACACAAATTGTTACAATTAGTGTTCTGATGCTTGATAATTTTCCTTTTAGCTTAATAAATCTACCTATGGATGTAATCAGCATTTATTTGACCCTGATTGTTACTGTGTGGTCAGGTCTTGATTATTTCAGCAAGAACCTAAAGGTTATTATGCCAAAAAAACTGGAGCAAAAGGCATAGAACGGCACTGTAATTTGGCTATGTATCTAAGGTTTTACCTTGGTACATAGCTTTATGTTTATTTCCTCGGTTAAGATTATATTGTTTCTTGTGCTAACGTACATTGTCTTTCTGAACGATTTTTTATTAAAAGATTCTTCATTGTATTCAGAATGACCAAAAATGCTTTAACAGTGTTAAAGTTTAATATAGCTAAATAGAGGAGGTTTATTATGAAATGTGAGATCATTGCAGTTGGAACAGAGCTGCTATTGGGCAATATAGTCAACAGCAATGCACGCTATTTGTCGGAGCGGCTTGCGGAGCTTGGAATTGATGTTTTTTATCATACTACCGTCGGAGATAATATGTCAAGGCTTCAGGAGGTCATACAAATTGCGCTGCAGCGTTCAGACATCATTATAGCTACAGGTGGACTGGGCCCTACAGACGATGATATTACAAAGGAAGGTGTGGCTGAAGCTTTAGGGTTAAAGCTCGTAGCCCATCAAGAAAGCTTGGATAAAATAGAAGACTATTTTCGTAAGGCAAATAGACCGATGCCGGATTGCAATAGAAAGCAAGGTTTCATACCGGAAGGCTCAAGGGTACTAGAGAATAATAACGGTACAGCACCGGGAATCTTGACAGAAAAAAATGGTAAAGCTGTTATATTGCTGCCTGGGCCTCCAAAGGAAATGACACTTATGTTTGAACAGCTGGTTTATCCATATTTTAAAGCAAGATCCGAGCATTTAATTAAATCAAAAACCTTGAGAGTTGTTGGTGTGGGAGAATCAGCTATACAGGAAAGGCTTCAACATATATTTGATATACAGAGCAATCCGACAGTTGCACCTTATGCAAAGGATGGAGAAGTGCATCTGCGCATCACAGCCAAGTGTCATAATGATATTGAAGCAGACAACCTATTAAAAGACATGGAAAAGCAGGTACAAAGCATTTTAGGTGAAAACATATATGGATATGATGAAGAAAGCTTGGAATATGTAGTTTATCAGCTGTTAAGGAGCAAAAAACTTACAGTATCAATAGCAGAATCCTGCACAGGAGGGTTGATTTCCAGCAGATTGACCAATGTATCCGGTGTGTCAGAGGTTCTTATGAATGCTATCGTAACTTACAGCAATCAAGCGAAAATGAAATTTTTAAATGTGAAGGAAGAAACCTTATTGAAGCATGGAGCAGTTAGTGCAGAAACTGCACAGGAAATGGCGCTGGGAATAAGAATAGCATCAAATACAGATGTAGGGATATCGGTAACTGGAATTGCAGGTCCAAATGGTGGCACAGCTGAAAAACCTGTGGGACTTTTCTATATTGGATTGGCAATAGGCGATAAGGTAGAAGCCCATAGACTTTGTTTCCCTGCCAGCAGGGAAAAAGTGAGATGGAATGCTGCAACAAGTGCTTTGGATATTTTAAGAAGAGAACTCTTATAAATACAGATATGTCGTGAAAATGATTTATCATTGTAAATTTAATGTGTAATACAAATCTATATATTTGCAAACAAATGTTTGACTATTAATATACAGTATAATATAATTGATATAGAACATTTGTTCGTGCGCTTGTGTCTGATTTGAAAATTGAAAGGTAGGTGTAGCAGGTTTACCTGCATTATATGAACGATAAGAAAAAGGCAATTGAATTGGCTTTAAGCCAGATAGAAAAGCAATTCGGAAAAGGTTCTGTTATGAAGTTGGGTGATAGTGTTAAGTTAAATGTAGAATCTATCTCCACTGGATGTATAGATTTGGATCTGGCACTTGGAATAGGCGGAGTACCAAGAGGTAGAATAGTAGAAATATATGGACCGGAATCATCTGGAAAAACAACAGTAGCGCTGCATATCATTGCTGAAGCTCAAAGAAACGGTGGAGAAGCAGCATTTATTGACGTAGAGCATGCATTAGATCCTGTATATGCAAAAAAACTGGGTGTTGATATAAATAATTTGATTGTATCTCAGCCTGATACAGGCGAACAAGCTTTAGAAATATGCGAAACATTAGTTCGTAGTGGCGCAATTGATGTTATTGTAGTAGACTCAGTAGCGGCATTGGTTCCAAAGGCTGAAATAGATGGAGATATGGGTGATGCACACGTAGGCTTGCAAGCAAGACTTATGTCTCAAGCTTTAAGAAAGCTTACAGGAGCAATCAATAAGTCTAAGACCTGTGCAATTTTTATAAACCAGCTTAGAGAAAAAGTTGGCGTTATGTTCGGAAATCCTGAGACAACTCCTGGT
>MGOS01000016.1:1625-8663 GCA_001797185.1 Clostridiales bacterium GWB2_37_7 | reverse complement strand
TCTACTCGCTTGGAGGTTAGAAAGGTTGAAAATCTTAAACAAGGCAATGATATAGTGGGCACAAGAACAAAGGTAAAGGTTGTTAAGAACAAAGTAGCACCGCCATTTAAACAAGCCGAGTTTGATATTATGTACGGTGAGGGTATTTCCAGAGAAGGCAGCGTACTAGATGCAGCAGCTAATAATGATATCGTTATAAAGAGCGGTGCATGGTACTCCTATGGTGATACTAGAATTGGTCAAGGTAGAGAAAATGCAAAGCAATATCTTAAGGACAATCCTGCAATGACACAAGAAATAGAAAGTAAAATTAGAGAATTATTCAACATGGGTGTCTCAAGGTCTTTGGGACAATCCGGTGATAATGACTCAGAAGACGATTTATAATAATATTATCGAAGGCATGGATTTGAGTAATGCTCATACCATGCCTTTTGCATATTGAGAAAAGGTGATGAAAATGAAAATAACTTCCATCATTCCTCAAAAAAGGAATAAGAGCTTTTATAATATACATATAGATCATGAATATTTTTGCAGCTTGGACGATGAAGCAATTTACCATATGAAGCTAAAGGAAGACATGGAGGTAGATACCGAGCTATTGATGAAGGCTTCAGTGGAATCTGCCTATAAAAAGGCTCTGAACTACTCCTTGAATCTTCTTGCAAAAGTTTATAAAACAAAGCAAGAGCTCATGAAGAAGCTGAAGGAAAAAGAGTACAATGAGGACACCATCACGACAGTTATGGAAAAGCTGGAAGAGCTTGGATACTTGAATGATGAGCAGTATGTAGAAGCATTTATAAGAAGTAAGCAAGATACCAATCAAGGGCTGAACAAAAGAACCTTGTACAATAAGCTGATACAAAAAGGAGTTGAAAAGGAGCTCATACTGCAAAATTTAGAAAATTCAGACATAGATGAATATCAAAACGCTCTGCAGGCAGCTCAAAAGAAGCTGAAATCTATCAAAGGAAGCGCCAAGGATAAAAAGTCAAAGCTTTATTCGTTTTTATTATATAAGGGTTTTAACTATGAAATATGCAATAAAGTGATCAATAATATGGATTTGACTGAATAAAATTGTATAAAAATAGGAAAAATGATACACGATGATTTAAGTGTATTCTTGTTTGCATAAAATGCATTAAACTTGACAAAAAATTGCAAAAGTTATAAAATTATTTCAGGGTGTATCAAGTAATTTTATATTATTTTTTATTGATGAATAGCTTCCGTACTGGAGTTTTCATATATTTTAAGGAGGTGAAAATACTATCGAATTAATTATTGGAATTATAAGTGCAATAATTACCTTCATATTAGGGTATTTTGTTAGAAGATATATTGCAGAATCAAAGATCAAAAATGCCGAGACAGAAGCAAAAAGAATTATGGATGACGCCGAAAAAGATGCCGAAACATCAAAGAAAGAAATAGTACTGGAAGCAAAAGAAGAAGTTCACAAGCTAAGAGCTGAATTAGATAGAGAAATCAGAGACAGAAGAAATGAAGTTCAGCGCATAGAAAGAAGACTGCTGCAGAGAGAAGAGCTTTTGGATAAAAAAGTTGATGCCTTAGAGCAAAGAGAAGAAGGTATTAACAGAAAGCAAAAAGAGGCTCAGAAGATTCAAGAAGATGTACAAGAATTGTACAAAAAGCAGGTTTTAGAACTTGAAAGACTTTCAGGACTTTCATCAGAAGAAGCAAAACAGCTGTTGTTAAGTGATATTGAGAAGGAAATAAAGCATGAAGCTGCTATGATGATAAAAGATATTGAAACAAAGGCTAAAGAAGAAGGCGAAAGAAAGGCAAAGGAAATTATTTCCCTTGCAATCCAAAAATGTGCTGCTGATCACGTTGCGGAAACGACTGTATCTGTAGTAGCCCTGCCTAATGACGAGATGAAGGGTAGAATTATTGGTAGAGAAGGTAGAAACATAAGAACCCTTGAAACATTAACTGGAATTGACTTGATAATTGATGATACACCAGAAGCAGTTATATTGTCAGGATTCGATCCGATAAGAAGAGAAGTTGCAAGAATAGCTCTTGAGAAACTCATCGTTGATGGCAGAATACATCCGGCCCGAATAGAAGAAATGGTTGAAAAGGCGAAGAAGGAAGTAGATGTTTATCTTAGAGATCAAGGTGAACAAGCAACCTTTGAGACAGGAGTGCATGGCTTGCATCCTGAATTGATTAAGTTATTAGGCCGATTGAAATTTAGAACAAGTTATGGACAAAATGTTCTTAAACATTCCATTGAAGTAGCACACTTGGCAGCTACTATGGCTGCTGAACTTGGTGCAGATGTCAAGCTGGCGAAGAGAGCAGGCTTGCTTCATGACATTGGTAAAGCTGTAGATCATGAAGTTGAGGGTCCTCACGTTCAGATTGGTGCTGATTTAGCAAAGAGATACAAGGAAAACAATGAAGTAATTCATGCGATTTCAGCTCATCATGGTGATATTGAAGCCACTACTGTGGAAGCTGTTCTTGTACAGGCTGCTGATGCAATTTCAGCCGCAAGACCTGGTGCAAGAAGAGAAACCCTTGAATCATACATTAAGAGATTGGAAAAGCTTGAGGAAATAGCAAATTCAATCGATGGAGTTGAAAAATCTTTTGCAATTCAAGCCGGAAGAGAAATCAGAATTATGGTAAAACCGGATGTAATTAACGACACAGACATCATTGCTGTAGCTAGGGATATCGTAAAGAGAGTAGAAAGCGAACTTGAATATCCTGGCCAAATCAAGATAAATGTAATTAGAGAAACAAGAGCAATTGAATATGCAAAATAAAAATGTGCGGCTAAATGCCGCCTTTTTTAATAATATGGCAAAAAAAGTATATTGTTACTTGCTATCATGAGTTGTACAAATGAATTTAATAAGTATTGCAAGGAATAATAAAGAACATATAGAATGATACATAAGAGAAACTAAAGAAAAAACACTGCATAGCTAACTTTGTGTAAATGCTTCTCCACGGCACCTAAAGGAACCTGAGAAGCAAACACAAACTAAGCTCTGCAGAGTTTATAAATAGGAGGTCATTATGAACATACTTTGTATTGGAGACATCGTAGGCAAACCTGGACGAAATTTCATAAATACAATGTTACCCAAGATAATTAGAGAATATAGTATAGATTTTGTTGTTGCCAATGGAGAAAACTGTGCCCATGGAGTTGGTTTAACAAAAAATACATATGAAGAGCTTGTCTATGCAGGTGTAGATGTTATTACAATGGGGAATCATACATGGGCTAAAAAGGAAGTCATAGAATTTATAGAGGAAAAAACAAATCTGATAAGACCTGCAAATTTTCCAACGAACAATCCCGGTAGGGGTTATACAATCATAGAAAAAGCTGGTATGAAAATAGCAGTAGTGAATCTTGTAGGCAGAGTATATATGGATAGCTATGACTGTCCCTTTAGAAAAGCGGATGAAATACTTGCAAAGCTTGAAAATAAAGCAGATATCATTATTGTTGATTTTCACGCAGAGGCTACTTCAGAAAAGTTAGCCCTGGGTTGGTATTTAGATGGTAAAGTAACAGCCGTATTTGGAACCCATACTCATGTGCAGACCTCTGATGAGAGACTATTGCCAAAAGGGACAGGATATATTACAGATGTAGGCATGACCGGTCCTTATAATTCAATATTGGGAGTGGATAAGGATATCATTATCAAGAAATTTATCACCTTAATGCCCGGTAAGTTTGAGGTTGCAGAAGATAAAGCAGTTTTTGGAGCCCTATTATTAAAATTGGAAGGTCGTACCCTCAAAGAGGTAAAACGCTTGAATATGTTGGAAGAATAGTCGCAATATCACGAATAATGTAAAAATAAAGAGGAATTTGGATTTGTTTGTAGAATATTCCTGAGTGTAATTCTATTTTTGGGGGGACATAACTATGGAAATATTAAAAGTATCAGCAAAATCCAGTCCAAATTCTGTGGCAGGCGCATTAGCTGGCGTAATTAGAGAAAAAGGCAGTGCAGAAATCCAAACAATCGGAGCAGGTGCTTTGAATCAAGCAATCAAAGCAATAGCAATTGCAAGAGGATTTGTTGCTCCTAGCGGAATAGATCTGGTATGTATACCGGCCTTCACAGATATAACTGTTGACGGCGAAGAAAGAACTGCTATAAAATTACTAATTCAATCTAGATAACATTGAAAATACCTGCTTAGGCAGGTATTTTGCAATTTATGGGCAGTAAAGATTGCCTGCAGCAATATTTACTATAGTATATGTGTTTTATTTCACATTAATAATATGAACCTTATAGTAGTTTTTTGTTTTTTTTATGCTATATTTTGCGATTATTACATAACATAAAATTGACATAGAGCATAAATTAAATGATATAATAAGAATTGTTGTTATGTTAAAGTATAATCAAGCTTCATTTAGAACTAGGAGGATTCATATGCTTAAGGCAGATCTGCACATTCATACAACTGCCTCTGACGGTTTGTTAAGCCCTGAAGAAGTAGTAAAATGGGCAGTCCACAAAAAGCTAAGTGCTGTGGCAATTACTGACCACGATACAGTAAAAGGAGTTCAACCCGCTGTTGATATGAGTGACAGCTATAAAATTGAGGTTGTACCCGGAATTGAATTTAGCAGTAAACACATGGATGAAGAAATACATATATTGGGGTACTTTATAGATTATCAAAAAAACTGGCTTAAAGAAAAACTTGATGAGATGTATCAGTCAAGATACAATAGAGCCATCCGTATGGTAGAAAAATTAAATGCTATTGGTATTGAAATTACCTTAGAACAGGTTAAAAATATTGCAGAGAGCGCAACCATAGGCAGGCCGCATATAGCAAGGGCGATGATAGAAAAGGGTTATATCGATAACCTTAAGGATGCCTTTAGGCTTTATATAGGAAAAGGTGGACCTGCATATGTCGAACGTTATAGAATCAGCTGTCAAGAAGCCATAGATATGATTAAGGAGCTAGGAGGGGTCTCTGTTTTGGCGCACCCGGGGCTTATTAACAACAAAAACTGTATTGATGAGATATTGGATATGGGTATTGAGGGCATTGAGGTATACCACACAAAACATGATGATGAAACGGTGAGAAGTTCTTTAAAACTCGCAGCTCAGCGTAAGCTGCTCATTACAGGTGGCTCCGATTGTCACGGAATTTTTGTCAACAATCAACCTATTTTAGGTAATGTATGGGTTGATTTCAAATATGTACAACTACTAAAAGAAAAAGCAGAAACAAAACAAGAAAATGAAAAAATTTAATGGAGGTAGAAAATGGAACTAAGAATATCAGACAAAATCTCAAAGATAGCACCATCCATCACATTGGCAATAGATGCTAAGCTTAAGCAAATGATTGCCGATGGCATTAAGGTTTATGGTTTTGGAGCCGGGGAACCGGATTTTGATACTCCAAAATATATTAGAGATGCAGCTATAGAAGCCATAGAAAAAGGTTTTACAAGGTATACAGCAGCTCAGGGAACACTTGATCTTCGTAAGGCTGTATGTGCAAAGATGCAAAGAGACCATGGTTTGGTTTATAACCCAAATCAAGTTATTGCTTCCAGTGGAGCAAAGCACTCTTTATCCAATACTTTTGCTGCAATACTTAACCCGGGAGATGAAGTAATCGTACCTGTACCATATTGGGTAAGCTATACAGAAATTATTAAGCTTAATGACGGAGTTCCTGTACTTGTTCCAACTAAGAAGGAAAATAACTTTAAAATGACAAAGGAAGAGCTGCTTGCTGCATTAACTCCTAATACAAAAGCTATATTGATCAATACACCAAATAACCCAACCGGTTCGATATATACTGAAAATGAATTAAAAGACATTGCGGAAGTAGCAGTTGCCAACAATTTATTTGTAGTTTCTGATGAGATTTATGAGCAATTGATTTATGATGGCAAGAAGCATGTTAGTATAGCACAATTGGGAGACGCTATTAAAGAGCTTACGATTGTTATAAATGGCATGTCCAAGGCTTATGCCATGACAGGGTGGAGATTGGGCTATGCATGTGCTGATGAAAAGCTTATAAAGGCGATGTCAAGTGTACAGAGTCATGCTGTTTCTCATCCGAACTCCATTACTCAGCATGCTGGTACAGTGGCATTAAACGGACCGCAGGATGATGTATATAACATGGTAGAGCAGTTTTCCAAGAGAAGAACCTACATGTATCAGCGTTTAAGTAATATGGAAGGACTTAGATGTGTTATGCCTGATGGCGCTTTTTATATTTATGTTGATATTACAAGCTACATGAACAAGCAGCTGTGCGGTCAAACAATAAAATCCTCCTTGGACTTCGCTCAAATATTACTGGAGCAAGGGCATGTGGCGGTTATTCCGGGCGCAGCATTTGGTACAGACAATTTTATAAGACTTTCCTATGCTACTTCTATGGAGACCATTGAAAAGGGATTGGATGCCTTTGAGAACTTCGTAAAAGAAAACTTAAGATAGAAAGGAGCTAGGAAACACATATGATAGATACAAGCATATATCAGAATCCGCTGAATACACGATATGCCAGCAAAGAAATGTCATTTATTTTCTCTGATGACTACAAGTTTGCTACTTGGAGAAAGCTATGGGTTGCTTTGGCAGAATGTGAAATGCAATTGGGGATTCAAATTACAGAGCAGCAGGTAGAAGAGCTGAAGCAGCATATTTACGATATAAACTATGAGGATGCTGAAAAAAGAGAAAAGGAAACCAGACATGATGTAATGTCCCATGTCTATGCCTATGGACTTCAATGTCCCAATGCTAAGCCTATTATACATCTTGGTGCTACCAGTGCTTATGTAGGGGATAATACCGATGTCATTCAGATGACAGAAGGTCTTAAGCTTGTAAAAACCAAGCTGCTAAATACCATCAATAACATGGCGCAATTTGCGTTGAAATATAAGGATCTGCCAACTCTTGGCTTCACGCATTTTCAGGCAGCTCAGCTTACAACTGTGGGCAAGCGTTGTACACTATG
>MGOS01000016.1:1539-1615 GCA_001797185.1 Clostridiales bacterium GWB2_37_7 | reverse complement strand
TTCTTAATGGATATAGAAGAACTGGAATTTCAACTAAGTAGAATGAAACTGAGAGGCGTAAAGGGCACCACCGGTA
>MGOS01000016.1:0-1486 GCA_001797185.1 Clostridiales bacterium GWB2_37_7 | reverse complement strand
TCTGCCGGTATCAGCCCGATTTCAGCCAGGATAAATCTCGATGGCCCCTTGTTCCCGGATAAATCTACTTTTGTAACAAGTTTCCGGAGCACATACTCGAACTGGTTGTTCAGCAAAATAAAGGTTGCTGATCTGTATAACAGCAGGGCAGGTTTTTACGATGGCCAGGTAAAGCTTAACTTATATATCAATGAGAACAATAACTTACTGGTAAATTTCTACAACAGCAAAGATAAATTCCAGTTGCACAGCGATACAACCTATAACTATTCCAATACAATAGGTTCTTTAATTCTTAAGCACAAGTACAATCCTGATCTGAAATCAAACACATCATTGATCTGCAGCTTATTCAACTATGAGATATCCAATGAAAATTCAACCAATCAATCCTTTAGTTTAACCCATAACCTGGCCAATATCTCCTTTATAAATGATTTTGAGTATTTCACCGATAGCAGGAAGAAGTATATTTTTGGCGCTGCTTTGAACTTTTACTCAATTAATCCCGGGGAAAGAAGAGTGCCTGGAAACTCGAACATAACCCCTGTATTAACTTCAAATGACCACGCCATGGAGTATGGTATTTATGCCGGCACCGAATATAATGTTTCAGGTAACCTGAAGATTGAGGGTGGCATAAGACTTTCAGGATTGATTTCTTTTGACGATGGCAGGAAATATATTTATGCCGGTTCAATGCCATATGCAGTAGATAATATAATCGACACGCTTTATAAAAGTAAAAGCAGTATCGGGAAAACTTATCTGAATCCTGAATGGAGAGTTTCAATGAACTATTCAACCGGCAGGAGCAGTTCTGTAAAACTCAGTTACAACAAGACTGCCCAATATATCCAGATGCTTACCAATACTACAGCTATATCGCCAACCGATACATGGAAACTCAGCGATATTTACCTGTTGCCCCAAACCGGGCACCAGTTATCTGCAGGTTATTTCAGGAACTTCAAAAGAAACACGATCGAAGTTTCAGCAGAGGTTTATTATAAGCTGATTAACAATATAAAAGAATATAAAGCCGGTGCCGATCTTCTTCTGAATGATCATATTGAAACGGAAATTATTAATGGGAAAGGAAAGTCTTATGGACTTGAGTTATCTGTTGAAAAAAGAGGTGGCAGGATATATGGCCGGATTGATTATACCTATTCACGTACATTGATCAGGTCTGTTTCGGAATTTAAGGAAGAACTGATAAATGACGGGGAGTACTTTCCGGCCAACTATGATAAACCGCATAATTTATACGTACTGACCAATCTTAAAGCTTCACGCAGGTTCATTATTTCAACGAGTGTCAGTTACTCCACAGGAAGACCCATAACCTACCCTGTAGCAAAATATCAGCTGGGCGATCAGGTATTTCTTCAGTATTCGAAATATAACCAGTACAGGATTTCCGATTATTTCCGTACAGATCTGTCAGTTACCCTTCATGGTAATCTTAAGAAAAATCAGCTGA
>MGOS01000015.1:28365-28534 GCA_001797185.1 Clostridiales bacterium GWB2_37_7 | reverse complement strand
CTTACTCCCGAAGGTGCTGCTCCTCCACCAATAACCGGCATTGCCATTCCGCCACCATTTATAAATCGTTGATTCTGCGTATTTGTTTGACCTGCAGAGGTAGCGGGTAAAATAACGACCTCACCTTCTTGAACACCACTTCGTATTTCAATATACTCCTCATTGTTGA
>MGOS01000015.1:25320-28314 GCA_001797185.1 Clostridiales bacterium GWB2_37_7 | reverse complement strand
TATTCTTCTGTTCACCAGTTGATGCACTATTTTTTACTTCACCCTTGTCTACTTCTACTGAGTCCGTTGCCCTTCTTACAGTTACGAAGCTTTTTCCTCCTCTTTTGTTTACTGCTTGAATCGGAACATATAATATATCTTCTCTTTGTTCTATCAAAATCTCTGCATTTGCATTCATACCACTCTTTAGATTTTCGGCTTTGTCAATCTGTATTATTACAGGATATGTCGTAACACCATTTGTAGATGTTCCTTCTATAGCCACCTTTGATACTGAACCGCTAATTGGTTTTGCATTGGTTTCAGTAAGTGCATCAATTGTCACATTTGTAGATTGTCCAACCTTGATTTTGGAAATATCTAATTCATCAATGGATATCTCAAACTGCATATGATCATAGTCAGCTGTATAACCAATAACATCTCCAGATTTAAGTACATCTCCTGCCTTTAATTCATTTAAGCTTAAGATACCGTCTATCGGAGAATAAATATTGTATTTATCCAGTTCATTCTTTGCTGCCTCAAGTTGACTATAATAGTCCTCCAGCTTAAGCTCTGTGGTTTCAATTTCCAGTACCAAGTCATCATTGTTAAACTCTGCCAATACAGTACCTTTTGTAACCGGCTGACCTTCAGAAACATTTATCTTGTTTACGATTCCGCCAGTCGCCGCTTTTACAATAACATTGCTATAGTAGTTTAAGGTGCTGCTTTCAGTACTTATCAGTTTTTCACCGGAAACAGATAGCTCTACGTTGGCAATCATTCCCTCTTTAATTGTCCCAGGGTTATTCAACGTAACCTCAACATTGTATACTTCTGCACCTTCTGCAGTCTTATACAAGGGTTTACTCAAGGATGTTATGTAGCCTTTGACAGTTGTACCCACTTCAAGGGCGGTATCATATACGTTTACTGTCACTTCTTGATTTATCTTAAGCTGAGACCTATATTTATTGTTAAAAGGAATCGTTAGCTTTAGCTTAGCCTTATCGGTTATTGTCAGCAAGGTTGCGTTTTTACTGACATCATCACCGACACGAAATTGCAAATCTGTAATTTCACCATCTATAGGAGCCAAGGCTTGTATTCCTTCAAGACTCTTTCGATTATATTGTTGTGCTAGTAGGGTTTGAGAAATGCTGTTCTCTAATTGCTTTACATCGAGTTGAGCTTGGAAATCATCAAGCTTAAGTATTAGATCTCCCGCTTTTACTTGGGCTCCGTCACTTATTAATACCTCTGTGATAGTACCCTGTACTTCTGCTACTACGTTGCTCTTGTTAGCGGATGCTATTGCCCCCGAACCAGTTACCGTTTGCGACAAATCTCCCTTTGTGACAACAGAAGTCTGTTGAGCAAAAGTGTTTTTTACATTCTTACTGCTGCTGTTATTAAAATACCACCACGCTCCGCCTGAAGCTAAAAGAATAATAATCACCATATAGATAAAAACCTTCTGTGATATAAAAGCTGTAATTTTCTTCATGATATGCCTCCCATTCAATATTTTCAATAATATCGCATTATATAACCATTATAATCGCTATTAATGATTCATTTGTGATGGTTTTATGATATTTTACGATTTAGCTGCAAAAAAAAGAGCCCTTGGCTCCTATCAATAAAATTTTATAGTATTCTATTTAAAAATCTTGTTCGTGGCTTTATTAATCAATTCAACAACCTGTTTTTCTTCCTCATTTTTAGGGAGACAATTATTTTGCCATTCATCAAGCAGAACTGCTGCAAATTCATTTCCCTTCTTTGCATTATCAAACACATATTTAAAGGTTTCTTGGTGAGGTACAGCTACACTTTTACTCTGTTTTAAGACATTATTTTTTCTATCACCAGCTGCTTGCGTATTGTTAATATAGGCTATTTGCATTCTATCAAATTTAGTCATCATAATGCCTCCTTTTTATGTCCAATTTTCACTTTTTTACAAAATAAGTTTGTTTTTAATATATCAATTATAGGACTTATTTTCAACTATTCTCAGGAAAATGATAGAAACTTCCTATGTCCATAGGCATTTAGCCCCATTCTGCTGCCTGTTATATTTTTCGTGCTAAACAATATACATTCACTAAAATAGCACGAAATATTATCCGCTGTCTATAATGCATAGGAACATTAGAATCTTCCTTAAACAAATGTGACCGCCATGCATTTCAAAAAAGGCTTCCTTAATTTAAAATTCTTTCATAGAAGCCTTTTTTATAAATCGCATAATTACTTATTCTCTTCGATGTTAAAATTTTAGTGCCCTTTATATAGATTTAATTCAAAACAATTTTTTTGGTAATTATAAAAAATGCGTCTCCCGCCGCACTATTTTTCGCTTAGGAACCCTATGGTTCCCTTCGACGGATGCAAGCATCCTGAGCACCCTCCTTTAACGGCAGGGGAATTCTCTCATCGTATCAGAAACTCCATCTTCCTTTACACTAGAATATTCGCCTCATTGAACACTGATTTCCCATATATCCCATTTCACGACAGGTCCCCCATTGTATAGGAAATTATACTTTCCTATACAATAAAAAATAGCAGCTTATGCTCAAAAAAATACACACAAACTGCTATATTAATTTTAACAAGATTTTACTGAAAGGTTTTTTGTGTTTTTTGCAAAAAGCCTACCCTAGCGTTTCAACGAGGCAGGGGACATATGCCCACCGCCTCTTGCAGAAATCGGAACCCGCCACTTATAGAAGTAGGGGACATCTTTTGCCTCGTTATATTATCAATGGCTATGATCTTTGATTTTCTATAAGAATAATTACATTCTCATAGGAATCAGTTCAAGATACTCGTCCATAGTGCCGTCTCTAAGACAGCATTCAATAATTTGTCTTCCCAAGGGGTTCAATTCTGGTGTTAGATATTTTTCGAGCTCTTTCTTGAAGAAATCGTTAAGTATCTTAGCTCCTGCATCATAGCCCTCATTTCCTATTTCAGGTTGAAGATTTGGTTGTAGGAAAC
>MGOS01000015.1:17096-25205 GCA_001797185.1 Clostridiales bacterium GWB2_37_7 | reverse complement strand
TGGTATCAGAACATAACGTGTTCCACTGGCAGCCACAATTTGATCAAGCAAAAGATTTGCCTGATCAACCATTTTGCCTGTGGCAAAAGGCCAATAAGTTCCAACACCTTCACTACTCATACCCTCGGTATCTATAATACTTGGATTATCAAAGCCCCTAGGTGCTACTAACCTCCATAACCAAGCAAGGCTTGGAGGTAAAATATGAAACATTCCCATTATTCCATAGGATGGTTTTTCCTTTGTGCAGGGGGGTGTTCGAACGCCAAAGCTTCGAACGTCTATTTCAACAGGTTCATTTACAATATCCGGAACAAACTCTCTCGGCATTATAACTCTTGGATTTGAGCATGGCTTACCCGGTTCATCCATAGTATGCTCCCATATAAGGCAGGTAGAGTCCGGTGTCCCTTGCAGGTTCAAAAATATCAACGGTTCCTTTGGGTGAATGCAAAGCTTTTCATAATGAGGGTCCGTTCCATATTTGTTAATATGATTTATTCTGAGGAACCACCCCTGCTCCGCATCCTTTACCACAAGCTTTTTGCTGCTATTTTGAATAGAAGGATGACATAGAGCCATATCATCAGTAACTGGTTGAAGCTCGCAGGTCTCTTTGAGCTCCAAGTATGTTTTTTCTTTTGTTAGTGTGTTTTGTGCCATTATTATTCTGCCGTCCAGTTCTTTATGAATCTGTTCAAGCATTTCGCTTTTTCCGCTCCCGCTTGCACCTTCATGCATGATGGTAATGACATTTTCATAGGGCGTAATTACCTTAACAGATGAAGCATGGGCTGTAACCCAGCCTTCACGTTCACCAATATGAAGCAGCACACCATATATACCCTTTTTGGCACTAGGACCTGGATACAGATTGTAGGAAAATAACTCGTACATGTCCTCTAATCTGTTATGCACAACGATCTGCTTACCATCAAAGTGAGTATGTCTGTAAGGTGGTGCAAGATATATTACCGCTATTGGCTTAAAATCTTGAGGTATTTCATCCCTTGGGATAAATTTTTGGAGGTCAGCAAGTGCTGCTGCAAAGAATCCTGCATTAGCAGGTGCAACAAGCAGTGCCGGATATCCAAATTCGCTGCCTCCCGCCATAAATGGCATAACGATTAAATCACGTTGTTTTAACCACTCAAAGGTTGTACTACGCAAAGGAGCAAAGTCTTCACCATATACATCACTATATCTAGGCTTATCTGTTTCTCCACTATCTGCAACTACCATACAGTCGGGATCTCTTCTTCTCATATATTGATCCATATAGTTTACTACAGCGCCATTCTTACACTTTGCAACAGTTGCCTCAACTACCTTTCCGTTTCCGGGCACATCATAAGCAACCTCAAATAATTTATTGTCTTCGTGTCCCATGGCAAGATCCATAAGATGCTTACGATCCTTAGGGATCGTAATACTAATCCCACTATCTACTATCTCTTTTAATTCATCTGGCAAAATAATTCTTTCTAATATACAATTAGCCATTTTAATTCCCCTTCACACTCTAAAAATTGTTAAAATGTTCGTCACATTGAGTTTATTTATGCACAATGTGTATTAATATTCATTCTATTCTGCTATATTATTATCCTATTAATGAATGAACTTAAAGTTATAGACCAATATTCATACACCGAAATAATCAGGCGAACAAACATAGGTCTATGCCGCAACAACAATTTCAAGTTCTGTACCTAATAAAAAATCGTCATTGCTTTTTTTATATTTCGCATTATTTTAATTAATGATATGAATTTTCTGAATTTATATTCTCACAAATTCATACTTATGCGTATTATAAAACATATTACCTCACATAGTAAACAATGTCAATCCGGTTTTTTGTTCCAAATTGCTGTCTACCCTGTGTTTTCAATAGTTTAAATAGAAATCAATATTGCAGATCAATTTCAGTTATGGTGTTTCGATTAAAATTTTAACATTTTTCAAAATTGTATAGGAAATTATACTTTCCTATACAATAAAAAATGCGTCTCACGCCACACTATTTTTCGCTAAGGAACCCTATGGTTCCCTTCGACGGATGCAAGCATCCCGAGCACCCTCCTTTAACGGCATGGGGATTCTCCCCCTTGCATCCCCCATTGTATAGGAAATTATACTTTCCTATACAATCAAAAATGAGCCTATGCTTATTTAAGCATAGGCCCTCTTTAATGGCTGATTCCTACAATGCTGTTCTCTCAAGCTCCTCAGTAAGCTCTATTATCTCATCTATAATATTTCCTATGTGTTCAATTGTATCAAGCAGAGGTTTTTCTGTTGTTATATCAACCCCTGCCATTTTGGCAAGCTCAACTGGAGTTTTTGTTCCACCAGATTTCAATACAGTTCTCCAATCATCTATTGCAGGCTGTCCCTCATTTATTATTCGCTTACTTACTTCAGTTGCCACAGTAAGTCCCGCACTGTATGTATAGGGGTAGAGTCCCATATAATAATGTGGCTGTCTCATCCAAGTAAGCTCAGCACCTTCATTTATGACTACAGCATCTCCCCAGAATTTCTCCAAAACTCCTTTCTTAATCTCGTTGAGCTTAGAAGCTTGTACGCTTCCGCCCGCATCTATTATTTTGTAAACTTCTCTTTGATAAGCTGCTTCTAACAAATGTGTAACAAAATTGTGGTAATAAGTACGACTTATCATGGAGGATAATACCCATCTCTTAAACCTGGCATCTTCTTTGGTCTTCATAAGATAATTTGCCATCAACATCTCATTCATGGTTGATGGTGCCTCTATAAAATACAAGGAAGGTCTTGTATCAAATATGTTTTGATGTTGATGACATAAATAGAAGTGTCCTGCATGTCCCAGTTCATGTGCCAGTACAAATACCTCTCTCATCCTTTCAGTCCAAGATATTAATATAAACGGATGGCTTCCATAAGGACTGGAACAAAATGCCCCAGTTGATTTACCTTTATTCTGAACAAAATCTATCCAGCGCTCCTCATAGCTTCTTTTAATCATGCTCAAGTAATCCTGCCCGAATACAGATAAAGCTTCATTTATATATTTTTTTGACTCTTCTACCGTTATGTTAGGCTCATAAATCGGATCCACCGCTATTTTTAAATCTGCAAAGGTCATTTTGTCTATTTTATGTATTCTTTGGAGAAGCTTGGCATACTTCCTCATATGCGGAGCCAGTTTTTCCATTATGATGTCAATTTGTCTGTTGTACAAATCTCTATCTACTTTTTGAGGAAATAACAAGCTGTCTATAACTGAGTCAAAGCCCTTCAAGGTAGCTAGGATTTTTTCTTTCTGAACTTGGGTTTGATAAGTTGCGGCTACTGTATGCTGGTACTCTTTCAATTTGGCAGAAAAAGCCTCAAATGCTGTTCTCCTGATCCGTATATCATTTTCAAATTCCCATTCGTTTTCAAATAGAACAAAACTGAGAGGGTACTCCGTTCCGTCTACTTGGAAGGTTCCAAAATTCATATCAGCAAGCTTTGCTCTGTTATATATCATATAGGGTGAGCTTAATGTTCCTGATAAAGCAGATAATGCCCTTTCTACTTCAGGATGAAGGGAATGCGCCTTGACCCGCTTTATTTCTTTCAAATAAGAGCTGTTTTCCTGTGATTCCTTAATTGCCTGTTCTACAACTTTTTCGTCTGCTTCAATAATTTCGCTTTTTACAAAGCTTAGTCTGCTCTCCAGATTGGATAAGATATTGCTAAGCTGCATGTTTCTAGCTTGACTCTCGGTATTGGTTTGATCTACTGTTACAGCAAGATGTGCATAGGTTGCTGTAAGATTGATTACCTGTATGACGTTCTTCATCTTGTTCAAGCATTCATTTATAGCTGCTGCCGTATTAAGCTTGCCTTTAAAGCTTTTTTCTATTTCCTCGGTAAGTCTCTGTGCTTCTTGAATAGCAGACTTATAGTGTTCTTCCTTTTGATAAATGGCAGATAAATCCCAAGTGAGTGATTGATCTACATCCTTTCTTTCTTTCAAGTTCTTCTTCATTGCAGCTCCCTCATTTCATTTATATTTAATGTGAATAGTAAATTTTTACAACTTTTTGTCTTTTTCCACATTGAGTTAGATTATTCCTTCAATAAATTAAATTTAATGTATTATTTTACGAATGAAGATTCGCTTGCAGGCATTGGCTGAAAAAGCTAAAATAAAATTGCAGCTGTCTTTTATCGACAATAATATATGGAATATAGGTGCAATATGATAGATTTATTAAAAACCCTTATTAACAATTTAAGTTATGTAATAATTTTGGCTTTTATCATCTCCAACCTCTCTATATTTAAGAAAATAATACAACGAGACGAATTCAGACGATCCGACCTTATGATTTTGTCTTTAACCTTTGCCATCTTTGGCATTATAGGCACCTATACTGGTACAGATGTCAATGGTGCTATAGCAAACACTAGAATCATTGGCGTAATGTCTGGAGGAATTCTCTTCGGTCCTTTTGTCGGTATTGTAGCGGGTATTATTGCAGGCATCCATAGATTCGTTTATGATATTGACGGTATTACCTCTATTCCATGCGCTATAACAACGATTCTTGCAGGCTTCGTTTCTGCTTATATTTATAAAAAAGGAAAAAGATTTGAGAAATGGATATACGGTCTCATTGGAGGCATTATACTGGAGAGTATAGAAATGTTTCTTATTCTCCTTTTGTCCAAGCCATACTCCAGTGCCTTGGATATCGTAAAAAGCATTTATTTCCCTATGAGCTTTACAAATGCATTAGGAATAAGCATCCTTATACTGCTCATACAGAAGATCTATAACGAAAAAGACCAAATCGCTGCAAAGCAATCTCAGCTTGCCCTCGAAATAGCTAATAAAACACTTCCATATTTTAGAGAAATAAACAGTGATTCCTTAAAGCAAATATGCTCCATCATAAAGGATTCGACAGGAGCTGTCGCGGTCGCAATAACTGATAGACATACAATTCTGGCACACGAGGGCATAGGTTCAGACCATCACATTAATGGAGAACCAATACAAACCAGTGTTACACGACAGGTTATAAAAGATGGCTGTATAAAAATTTTAAAAACACCTCAAGAAATTGAGTGTTCATCAGAAAATTGCCCGTTAAAATCCGCACTGGTAGTTCCTCTTAAAGAAGGGGAAGAAATTATAGGTACATTGAAACTATATTATGCAAAAGAAAATGGCATATCCTATACAAATGAAAAACTAGCCATAGGATTGTCCCAATTAATATCGACCCAGCTTGAAATAAGCAAGGTAGGCAAGCTTAAGGAGCTGGCAACAAAGGCAGAGTTAAAGGCACTTCAAGCTCAGATAAATCCGCATTTTCTCTTTAATGCATTAAATACGATTATATCTTTCTTAAGAACCAGTCCAAATGAAGCACGGGAGCTTATAGTAAATCTCTCAACTTATTTGAGATACAACATAGAAGAAATAAGTACCCTTGTAGATATCAGCAAGGAGCTTCAACAGGTAAAAGCATATGTAGAAATAGAAAAAGCGAGATTTGGAGATAAACTTAATGTGACTTATGACATTGACGAAAGAATACAAATTAAAATCCCTTCCTTAATAATACAGCCCTTAGTTGAAAACTCAATAAAACACGGAATCCTAAAGGGCTCCGGTTATGGGAATGTAAGAATAGAAATAAAAAAGAACGATAGCAATGAAGTTATCATATCCATTGAGGATGATGGCAAAGGTATTTCACAAGCTTATATTGACACCATTTATGCCGGAACAGTAAAAGAGAATAAAATCGGCATGTCAAATGTACACAGCAGATTGCTGCATATATATGGCACTGGCCTCAAAATTGAACGACTTGCCATAGGCACAAAAATCAGCTTTGTTATACACGACCATATCAATGATAGCTCCTTTGTCCTATAAGAATATTAGATTAATGCAAAGTATAAGTCCCTATTCCTTAAAAGAATGGAGGTGACCCCATGAATTGTATTATTATAGATGATGAATATCCATCTATACAGGAACTAAGCTATTTTGTTTCTACCTTTAGTTCTATAAAGATATTGGATGTCTTCGATGATAGTTTAAAGGCCCTTGAATATGTGCAGACTCATACCATTGATGTTATATTTCTTGACATTAATATGCCAAAGCTAAACGGGTTGGCTTTCAGCAGAGTTATAAACACCCTAAAAAACAAGCCAATTCTAGTTTTTATAAGTGCTTATAGTGAGTACGCCATTGAAGCTTTTGAAGTTGCAGCGTTTGATTATATTTTGAAGCCTTACTCAGAAAGCAGAATAGCAGACACACTAAAAAGACTTGAAAATTGCGCTTCTACTAAGTGCCGTAACAATAAAATGACTTTGTCAAAAAATAACAAGCTATATGTATTAAACGTTAATGATATTTACTATTGTGAAGCCAACGAACATGAGGTTTTTGTATATACAAAGAATGATCTGTATAAGGTTTCCTCAAGTATTTCAGATTTTTATAAAAAGCTCCCTCAGAACAGCTTTTTCAAATGTCATCGTTCTTATATCGTCAATATTGATAAAGTAATTGAGATAATCCCATGGTTTAATAATACCTACATGCTTAAATTGCAAGAGTTAGCCTCGGAAATACCTGTCAGCCGACAAAACATATTAATGTTTAAACAGCTAATGGGCATATAAATGCATTTTATGAGCCTATTTTGTTATTTAACGCAACATTAAATATAAAACCTAATATTTATTTTATAATTGTAATGAAAATAATTTATTAGGGGGTATTATTCATGGTATCATTTTTCTTATCTATTGTCGCTTTACTCCTAGGTTACTTTATTTACAGCAAAATTGTAGACAAAACCTTTGGTGCAGACGAAAACATTAAGACTCCAGCGGTTAGACTTGAAGATGGAGTAGATTTCGTACCTCTGCCTATGTGGAAAATTTTTCTGATCCAATTCTTAAACATAGCCGGTCTAGGACCCATATTCGGTGCTATAGCTGGTGCACTATGGGGACCTGTTGCCTTCCTCTGGATTGTACTGGGATCTATCTTCGCGGGTGGTGTTCATGACTATTTCTCAGGTATGCTATCTGTTAGACATGACGGTGCAAGTATCCCCGAAGTTGTAGGTAAATATCTGGGAGCAGGCTTTAAGAATTTTATGAGAGGCTTCTCCGTCATCGTCCTTGTTCTTGTTGGAGTCGTATTCTTAACCGGTCCTGCAGGTCTTTTGGCCGGATTAACACCCAAACAGTTTGATAAAACCTTTTGGGTATATGTAATATTTGCTTATTATATTTTAGCAACTATGCTTCCTATCGATAAGCTAATTGGAAAGATTTACCCCGTATTTGGATTGTGTCTTTTAATAATGGCTATAGGTGTATCAGGTGGTATTATCTTCGGAGGATATAAAATCCCAGAAATCACCTTGGCTAACCTTCACCCAAAACAGCTTCCAATCTGGCCATTAATGTTTGTAACAATTGCATGTGGAGCTATTTCAGGCTTCCACTCAACTCAGTCACCTATGATGGCTAGATGTATCTCCTCAGAAAAGCAAGGCAGAGCAGTATTCTACGGTGCAATGATTGCTGAAGGTGTCGTTGCTTTAATATGGGCAGCAGCTGCTATGGCATTCTTTGGCAATACTGGAGAATTGGCAGCACAAATGGGTGCAAATGGCGGCCAAGGTTGGGTTGTGAGCACGATTTCCAATTCACTGCTTGGTAAAGTTGGTGGTGCACTTGCAATATTAGGCGTTATCGCTTGTCCTGTAACCTCTGGAGATACAGCATTTAGAAGTGCAAGACTAACAATTGCCGACTTCTTAGGCTTCAAACAAGGTCCAATAAAGAACAGACTGATATTAACTCTTCCACTTTTCGTAATTGCTTTTGTACTAACAAAAATAGATTTCAACATAGTTTGGAGATATTTTGCATGGTCTAACCAAACATTGGCAATGATCGTACTTTGGGCAGCAGCGATGTATCTGGCAATAAAGAAGCAGTTCCACTGGATTGCAACAGTACCAGCTACATTCATGACCGCTGTATCAATAACTTATATCTTTATAGCCCCTGAAGGCTTTAAGC
>MGOS01000015.1:0-17084 GCA_001797185.1 Clostridiales bacterium GWB2_37_7 | reverse complement strand
AGCAGTCGGAGCTCTGATATTATTCCTTATGACAGCCAGCAAGAAATCTCAAGCTGTTAAAGCAAATAATCAAATTGAAGCATAACCTTTCAAAAAGCGATTGGCAATCCAATCGCTTTTTTTATGCATTTTTTGCCTATTTATTGACAGCGGGATATTTCCGGAACAATTGTTAAAAATAAATATATCTAATAATTGTTTAATTGAGCATTGGAGGAAAAATGATGAATCTAGATGAAATAAAGACTTTTACAAAGCCGCCAGAGTCCTATTGGATGGCATCAACGCCTACAACAAACTATCCAGCTTTAGCTGAAGATATAAAGGTCGACGTTGCCATTGTTGGTGGTGGCATAGTAGGTATTTCTTGCGCATATTTACTTACAAAGGAAGGCATTCAGGTTGCCATTATTGAAGCTGACAAAATACTACAGGGTGCGACGGGACATACAACAGCAAAAGTCACTTCCCAGCATGGACTTATATATAACAAAATTAAAACAAAAATGGGTGAGGAGCTTGCCAAACAATATGCTGATGCAAATGAATCAGCTATCCGTATGATAGAAAAAATTTCAAAGGAGCTTAATATCTACTGTGACTTCACCCCACAATCAGCTTTTATATACACCCAACAGGACAAATATGTACAAAAGATACAGGATGAGGTCCAAGCAGCCTCCAGTTTTGGAATAAAAGCAGAATACGCAGAAAAGATCCCCCTTGATATCTCCATCAAGGCAGCCGTACGCTTTGACAACCAGGCACAATTTCATCCTAGAAAGTACCTGCTGGCTCTGGCGAAAGAAGTAATAAGTAAAGGCGGCAGTATATATGAGCAAACCAGAGCTGTCGATATAGAAGAAAATAATCCCTATGTCATCAAAACGAAGCAAGGTAAGAAAATAACTGCCGATAAAGTGATAATAGCCTCTCACTATCCTTTCTACAATAAGCATGGCATCTATTTTGCCAGAATTTATCCTGAGCGCTCCTATGCTCTAGCAATTAAAGCAAAGGAAAAATATCCCGGGGGAATATATATAACAGCAGAAGACCCTGGCAGATCCTTGCGATTAATAAATAGCGAGCATGGCGAGCTGATTATGGTAGGTGGAGAGCATCACAAAACTGGACAGGGAATAGATACAGTGAAGCACTATGAAGCTCTTGTTGACTTTGCCGCTGAGCTCTTCACTGTGGAAAATATTCCTTATCGATGGTCCACTCAGGACTGCTCGACCTTGGACGATATTCCTTATGTTGGACATTTTACATCAGACACACCCAATATGTACGTCGCAACAGGATATGGAAAATGGGGTATGACAAACAGCACAGCTTCAGCTGTGATTCTGAAGGATTTAATCCTTCACGGAAATAGCCCCAATCAAGATGTATACAATCCTTCTCGCAAAACTATAACGGCTTCAGCAAAAGAATTTGTAAAAGAAAACTTAAATGTCGCCAAAGAACTTCTAAAGGGCAAGCTCACCCCACTTCCAGATGACTTTGAAATTAAGCTTGGAGAAGGAAAGGTAATAGATGCATTTGGCGAAAGAATCGGAGCATTTCGGGATGAACAAGGCGCTCTGCATTTGGTAAACACCACATGCACGCATTTGGGCTGTGAGCTGCAATGGAACTCGGCCGAAAAATCCTGGGACTGCCCTTGTCATGGCTCGAGATTTAGTTATAATGGTGATATCATCGAAGGACCTGCTGTAATGCCGCTACAGTATGAAATAAATGTAAATACATTAGATAAACTGATTAATGACGATTTTTAAGTATAACATCCATATAGTAAAAATAACAGAAGCTATAAGAACCTAGGCTTCTGTTATTTACTGTTTTATATCAAATTGTGTACTCGGCATTAAAACAACCATTTCTGATATTCTAATTTCGTTTTGCAGAGGTCAATCCAAAAATACTGCCAGCAATACCCAGCACTGCACTTAGAGACATAATAAGGACAATCAAATTCGAAGTCAAATCTTCACGTGATGGCAATGGAATGAAAGGGAGCGGTCCTGCCACTTGAGCATATACATAATTTAATGCAACAGCTGCCAAAGCGGATGCTAAAACTCCACCTCCTATAGTTATCGTCAGACCCTCCAGCAAAAATGGAAATCCAATGAAGCCTTCTGGTGCTCCCATTAGTCTCAAAGTATTAATTTGCTCCTTGTTGTCATTAATCCCCATCCTGATAATATGAGAAATGATGACCAATGTAGTTATCCCAACGGCTGTAATCACTAAATATCCTATAACCTTCAATATTTGTGCTATATTTTGAATTTTATCTAAAATTTCACGGTTATCCCTGACATAATCAATTCCTGAAATCGTGCCTAATTCCCGTAGTACAGCACTCATTTCTTCTATTTGTATCTTCACTTCTATAAATGGGCTGAAAGGATTTTCATCAAAGTATTCCAAGACGCGAGCATCTTTACCCAAAACTTCTACCATTCTCCTATAGGCCTCACTCTCATTGACCAATCGTGTTTCTCTAACACCATCAATACCCTTAATCCTTTCAACCAACTGTGCGGCACCAATATTATCAATACGCTCTACATAATAGACACTAATTTCTGCTTCTCCTTGAATCGCGGCCACAACTTGATTGCTTATCCACCAGCCTGAAATCACCATAGCAAGAATAAAAAATATTAGACCTGTGCTTAAGAAAGAAAAAAAGTTAGACATTGCATTCAACTTTATTGTAGTTTTTGCTTCTTTTATAAAGTAGCTTAAGTTATAAAATAGTTTCTTCATTTATAGCTATGCCCAGCCTTTCATAATTAATGCTGCCCTTACTCATTTGTATATATCTCGCATTTATATCTCTCTCAATCAAATGAGTTGCATGGGTAGTAATAACAACAGCTGTATTCTTGTCCTTGAAGGAAGTCAAAAGCTCTAATATATTCAAGGCATTGTCCTTATCCAAATTACCAGTAGGCTCGTCAGCAAGTATCAATGCGGGCTTTCTTGCCACGGCTCTTGCAATGGCTATTCTTTGACATTCCCCCCATGACAGATTTTCAACTAAAGAATGCGCTTTATGCTCTAGCCCTACCTTTTTTATTGCATTAACTGCATTTACCTTTAATTGACCGCTTGGGATGTCCAGAAATCTCATACCTAGGATGACATTTTCCAGAGCAGTTCGACCATTTATTAGCCTAAATTCCTGAAAAACAGGTCCAATTGACCTTCTGAGCTGACTTATTTTAGCATATTGGTTTTTATTCATAGACTGTCCCAATACCTCTAATGCACCCTCTGTAGGATATTCTACTCCCATGAAAAGCTTTAAGAGACTGGTCTTTCCTGAACCGCTAGGGCCTGTGATATAAATCAGCTCACCGGCTTCAATTTTCAGATTTATATTCTTCAAAGCCATGGTACCCTCAGAATATCTTAAAAAGACTCCTTTTGCTTCAATCATATAGACACTTCCTTATCTTTACTAAAATAAATTAATCTTAATATTTAATTCTATATATCCGTCTTTAAGCTTTATGGATTGCAGCGTATTCTTGCCCAATAGCGGCTTAAGATCCAGGACTAAATCCCCTTCACCCAACAGCTCTTCTATGTATCCAGGTTCAAGAGGCATTCCATAAAAGCTTCCTTCTTTTGGCTTAAAGCTTAGTATGTTGTCTCCTTGTATTACAAAGTCCCCAGAAAGTACTAGCTGCTTTTTTGGTATACTTATTTTGATTTCATCATTATTAAACGCAAATTCCATTTCAGAAAGACTTGCTTGCTTTGCAAGAATATTATTAAAGGTCTCTTCATCTATCTTACCCTTTACATTAAACAAAGAAATTGTTATTTTAATTGCATCTCTAGGGAGGCTGCCATCAGCAATGATACCCGAAAACGCCTTTGCAGCCTCCGATAATAGAACCTTTAGCTCACTCAACATTTTTTGCATATTAGCCAGATATTCCTGATAAAGCTTGCTTTCAGCATTAAGGGATGCCAAATAAGCATCTTTATCTTCCTTTAACTTAAGCTTCTTAGCCAAGGCTTCCTTTGATTGCCTCTGTCTTTCCTTGATCAATGCAAGCTTTTCAGCAACTTGAGTTTTTTCACTAGATAGCTTATCCTTGCTTACCTCTAGCATTTCTAACAGCTTTCCTGTGTTGCGCGTTAAATCTCTCATTATATTTAAGCGTTTCAGAAGAGTTGACAGGTTGTCCGAGTCCATTATTATTTCTAGGTAAGAACCTGGTCCCATTTTCTGATAAATCTTAAAAACCCGCTCTAAAGCTTCCTGGTTTTTTTCATAATTAGCTTCTTCACCGGCAATTACGCTTTCAAGCCTGATTATCTCTTGATTTGCCATTTCCAGCTCTTGATTAATTACCTTTTCCTCACGCTCCATTATTTCGATCTCTTGTGTTAAGGTAAATAAGCTCTGTAGAATTTGCTTTTCCTCTTCAGAAATATCTATTAACTTTTCATTAATTCCTAAGGGTGGTTCTACTTGTCCCACAACAATGCTTGTATAAAAAAACGTCAAAACAAAAGATAATACTAAGCTGAAAGCCACCATTGATTTAAATCTTGTTGCTTTGTCCATCTAAATCCCCCTCTATTTGCCTCATTATATTCTAATTCTACCAAATTTATGTCACAACAGAATATACTTTCTTGAATCCAAAACAGAACCAGTATATCCACAGCAGCTCACTCAGTCTGATTATCACAGACCCCATGAACTTAAAAAAATTAACAATAATTTTTTTAAGTTACTGATATCATTTTAAAGATAACATAAATTGTATAAAAATAGTAATGAATTTTATCGAAAATATAGTACATTACATTAATTTTCATCATTCTGGTTATAATGTATTTGAAGCAAAAACTTCATTTATACAAGGAGGATTTATAATGAAAGTAAAAGTATTAGTACTAGTATTAACATTCGTCTTATTGATTTCTTTACTGGCTGGCTGTACACAACCAGCTCCAGCGCCGTCTCCAGAACCAACTACACCGCCAGCTACAACACCTGAACCAACACCAACTACACCACCAGAGACAACTCCTGATGTGACAACAACAGCTTCAATTGTAAATGATGAAGCTGCTTTCGAAAAGGCTATGAGCAACACAGGCACATGGATTATAGCTACATTAAAGGATTTAACCTTCACTAAGGACTTGCTACTGGATGGTGAGTTTAAAAATGGTAAAAAAGATGAAGCCGGCAAAGATATCATACAACGCAAAATAGCGCTATATGCACAAGATGAAAACCGTAAAGTAACTGCAAGATATACATTAACAGCACCAAAACTTACTATAAATAGTCCAAAAGCAAGAATTCAAAGCGGAACCTTTAAAGGTGACCTCTATGTCTCAGCAAAGGACTTCGAATTAGTTGATGCTACAGTTGATGGAAACGTATACTTTACTACAGATGAAGCTAAATCTACATTTACAATGGATGAAACAAGTAAGGTAACCGGTAAACAAGAATTAAAGAAGCAATAAAATGTTAAAGCAATAAAAAATCAGTTCATTTTGAACTGATTTTTTATTACTATATGAACCATTTATTCTAATAATATATCTTTTGCATATTCATCTATAATTAAATATAATGAAAATATTGAGTAATATATTATAAGAGCATTCTTAGAAATGTTATGGGAGGAGATATCATTTGAAAAAGAAAATAAATACCGCTATCATAGGCTACGGAATGGCAGGAAGTGTTTTTCACTGCCCCATTATATCAAGCTTGGATGGCTTTGAAATAGCTAAAATATACACAAATAACCCCCAAAGTATCAATGCTATCCATAGGCTTTATCCGAATACAAAGCCTGTCTCAGACGTCAATGAAATACTATCTGATGTGACAATCGAGCTTGTAGTTATTGCATCACCCAATACATTTCACTATTCTCTAGCTAAAGAAGCACTATTGGCTGGTAAGAACATAGTTATAGATAAGCCTTTTACAGTTCATTCAGAAGAAGCTGAGGAACTAATTCACTTGGCTCAAAAACAGAATAGGGTGATGTCCATATTTCAGAATCGAAGATGGGATAGCGATTTCAAAACAGTGAAGAAAGTAATCGACAGCGGTATGTTGGGTCATCTGGTAGAGTGTGAAATACATATGGATAGGTATCGAAATTACATTAAGGATAGGGCATGGAGAGAGGATGATATACCAGGATCAGGCGTGTTATTTGACTTAGGCTCACATCTGATCGATCAGTCCTTGAATCTTTTTGGTGTTCCAAAAGCTATTACGGCAGATTTGAGAATGCAAAGACAGGTGGCAAAAACAACAGATCACTTTGAAATGATTTTACACTACGACAAGCTGAAGGTTTCATTGAAATCTGGAATGCTTGTAAGAGCAGAGCTTCCCCACTTCATATTGCTTGGAGAAAACGGCTCATTTGTAAAATATGGCGTGGATGTGCAAGAAGAAGACTTGAAATCAGGACTTACCCCTCTTACCAAGCATAACTGGGGTCAAGAACCCGAGAGTTTATATGGAACGATCAATACAACAATAAACGGCTTAGATATAAAAGGAATGGTAAAAAGTGAAAATGGTGATTACAGGGGGTATTATACAAATATATATCATTCCATCCTTCATCATGAAGCACTAATCGTAACACCTCAGCAAGCCAAAAACACCATTAGATTAATTGAATACGCAATGGAAAGCAATGAAAAGAAATGTACACTAAAAGTTACATTATAAATTATAAACACTCTCATTTTTAGAAAATTTTAGGCTATTGAGAAAAAGGAGAAAAATAAAAGCATTGTATACAGCGCAAAACTTTTATTTTTCTCTGTTCATCATCAACCTTACACTTTCACTTTTGTAAAGTGGTGATAAATAATTAATCTATTGTTATATTTTCAAGCTTATCTTTTGATTTAGATTTACTAACAGGTTTTTTCTTCTGCTCTTGAAGGCTTTCATTTACACCTTCAAGTATTATTCTACTTAGATTTTTCACATCCTCCGACATTTTCGCAGGCAAACCGTCAATTATAGATTCAACGACATTCATCTTGTATTTTATCAGGTTTTTGAGTTTAGTTTCATTCATTCTTATCACTTCCAAACCATATTTTCAACATTTCTTCTTCAAATTTCGCTTTTTTTATTGAAAAATCCAGAAGAGTTCTGGGAAGCGTGATATTCCGTTTTATGCTTCCAGCCTTTATAATAAGCTGGTCACCCTTTTGATTCAGGGTTAGATCCTTCTTATCCATAAAAGGCATATCTATTGCCAGGATATAGTCCTCACCATCCTTGACAACCTGTTGTGCTCTTCCATTATATTTAATTTCAATTGGATTCTCATTTTTAAATACCTCTGCTGCCATTCTATTCAACATTGTCATTCCTACAACTTCAGTCTCAAAAAGAGGTGCGTAGTATATCGGTATCGGTGTAAAGCTCTCAACTATATCCTCCTTGTACTTCCGCTGTATATCCTTCCACACCTTGAAATATGCATCTGTTACATTCTCCGGTATTACTCTGTTTACCACGATCGCATCGACATTAAAGTCGTAGATATTTAAATAAGTAAAACTGCGCTGTGCTTCCTTTATGACCATTTTTTCCGGATTTACAACAATTCTTATACTTGTAATGTCCCTATCTGAAAATATCTTTTTCATTTCATCCAATTGATAATACATATTGTCAATCTCATCAAGCACCTGACCGGAAGGCATAGGTATCTTCAATAGTGACTCTGCAATGGGTCCTACAGCTTTAATAGCCTTTTTCTTTAGAGGAAAAAGCTTTTCCATCCACCATCTGAGCATTTCAGGAAAACTTAACAATGCAAGTGTTTCCCCAGTTGGTGCACAATCAATTATAATGGTGTCAAACCGTCCTTCTTTATAATATTTAAGTATCCGCAGCAGACTAAGCAAATCCTCCATTCCCGGAAAGACTGTCAATTCCTGTGTGGTGATATCCTTTACTGCCTTAGCTGTAAATAGCTCAGTAAAATACTTTTGTACCTTTCCCCAGCCTTCTTCAACCTCATGTATTGCATCGATTTCCTGTGCCCAAAGATTCTTCTTGATTTCCACAGGCTCATTGGTTAATTTCATATCCAATGAATCCCCAAGACTATGTGCAGGATCTGTACTTACAACTAGGGTCTTTGATCCCTGTTCTGCACTCTTTACCGCAGTCGCTGCTGCGATACTCGTTTTTCCAACGCCACCCTTACCAGTATATAATATAATTCTCATGCTATATCCTCCTCGTATTTTAATATCAATTTTTATTTCTTTTTACGAATACTACGTTTTTCGAAATATTAGGTGTAGTAAATGCCCATTAAATGGGCACTCATTCTATTTCTATTTTTCTTATATCTTTTTTATTCTGCTCACCAGGTGATGGTTTTATTAGCTTTTCCTGTAATTTGTTCATTACCTTAAAGACGATAGCAGTCATAAATTGCTTTTCTTCTTCCGTTAAATCATTAAGTACCATGCTTAAGTATCCAGAAATCATATCCTTTAGCTTTTTAACCCACTGTGAACCTTCTTCAGAAAGTCTTAATATAACTATTCTACGATCAGTCTCACTTCGTTCTCTTATTATATATCCATTTTTCACCAGCCTGTCAGCTATTCCCGTTGCTGTACTCATTGGCGAATTGATATATTCTACAAGCTCCGTCATAGTAATTTCTTTTCTTTTGTCAAGAAACAGCATCGTGAAAAGCTCAAATTTGGAAAACTTCATATCAAGCTCAATCCACTCTTCCGGGAAAAAAAGCTTTTTTATATTGTCAATTAACAAATCTACTATATGATCCAAATCAAGCATTCTTTCGACCTCCAAATATTTCACATTTCGAAATATCTTAATTTAATAATATTCTCATTTCTGTGATTTGTCAATACGTAAATTTATAAATCATTATTCTAAAATCGTCCCGAGGAGCCGCCGCCGCCGGAGCGACCGCCGCCGCCATAATTTCCACCACCGCCGCCACCTCTTCTAGAAGAAGCAGCAACCATTCTTAGAATGAAGAAAGTCACTCTGCCACCTGTTAACACGAAATCTATGATGACTAATATGATTACTATAATACCAAGAACCATTGTCATAATGGGATTTTCACTAAAAAAATTGTTCTCCGTTCTTGTTTGTTGTTCGCTTCGGTTCAAATCCGGGTATTGAACCAGATCGCCATTTCCAGTGACAATGGTGCTTATATCTTGATAAATTGTCTTTACAGCAGCATCCAATCCCGCTTCTTGATTCAGCTCAGAAAACTTAACAAGCAGCTTATTGCTTTCTATATCCGTTAAGACACCTTCATAGCCATAGCCTACTTCAATTCTTGATTCCCGCTCCTGCATACTGAGTAGAAAGAGAATACCCTTATCCTCGGTACCTATTTTCCATTGATTAAAAAGGGCATTTGCATATTCCTCTATAGTAAAGTCACCGATTGTGTCAATACTAACAAAAACAACCTGACCACCTTCTGTTGCTTTAAAGGTACTTTCTCCGAGGCTTACAATATCAGTACCCGTGCTAGGATCCAGGATCTTAGCAAAGTCATTGAAGTAAAACTCAGATGTAGGATTTGGTATTTTGGGTTCTGCCGCTTGGACAGCAACCATCCCAAAGCTCATTGAGATTAAAAGCAGTATAATTGTAAAAGTTGTAATTCTCTTTATTTGTTTCATACACATGCCCTCTACTTTCTATAAAACACTTTCTATAGATAAACAACTCTAAAATCATGTTTTAGAGTTGCATTTCATGTTTTGTTAGTTATAACTAATTCTAAAACTTCACATCAGGAGCCTTCTCTGCACCAGCTTCTGCTTCAATGTATGGGAATGCATCATACCCCAATATACCTGCTGTGATATTTGTTGGAAAAACCTTTACCATTTTATTAAATGCTTTTACATCATCATTATAGAATTTTCTAGCTACCGCAATTCTATTTTCTGTGCCTTCAAGCTCTATTCTCAAGTCTTGGAAGCCTTCATTTTGCTTCAGCTGAGGATAATTCTCCGTAATTGCCAATAATCTCCCCAATACTGAAGAAACCTCAGCGTTTGCATTGATTTTTTCCTGTACATTTGCTGCACCTGCCAGCTTTGATCTTGCTTCAGCGATCTGTGTGAAGATTTCCTGCTCTTTTATAGCTTGTGCTTTTACAGTCTCTACAATATTTGGTATCAAATCCGCTCTTCTTTGATACTGTATTTCTACATCGCCCCATGAAGCGTTTACTTCTTCACTTAAATTTACCAGATTTCTCTGCACACCTACTACATATACAGCTAATAGAATCACAATACCAATTATTATTATCCAAGATTTATTTTTCACTTTACTACCTCACCTTTTCATTATTTTTTGTTGTTCTGAACCAAAATGATATCATGTGCAATTCATTAATAAGAATATACCATATATTATATTACTTTGAAAGTCGCATACAAGTCTGATATGAACTGATTTAAAATCACCTAAGTGAATTTGTTAGAACCTGTTATTCTATCTTTTTTAAAATAGCCCTAGGTCACTGTATCTCGCTTTTACGCATATACCCCTAAATATTACATTATATTTTATTTATTTTTATACTTATTAGAACAAAATATAACTTAACTTATCTAAATAAGCTGGATTATATTCTTTGCTTTAGTCATTTCATCTTATTGTTTGCAAATACAACTGTTATTTTCTGTATATTAGCCTTGAACCCGTTGTTGCATCAATTTTAGGTTTCGTGCTATTTTAGTGAATGTAAATTGTTTAGCACGAAATATTTGATACCAATTTATCGTTCAACTTAAATAGAAAATCCTGTATGTTTGCAACAATCGTTGTCACCTCAAGGGTTCCTCTGTCTCTTAGTTTATTCAGCACAAACTCTGAAACATCCACAGCATAAATAAATACCGGTCTAACCTCACCATCTCTGATTGTGTAGGTAGGAGTCATATTTCCTGTGGCAATTGTATGAAGCTGTGTTGCCAGTCCTATAACTGTTGTGGCATTTTTTATATGGTTTCTCATTTGGTCCTGTGCTTCATATGCATCTGAAATTACGCCGGAAAGTGGTCCATCATCCCGAATCGATCCGGCAAGTACATAGTTAATCTTGTTCTTTACACAAGCATGCATAATCCCATCTTTGATGTTGTATTCCTCAATAAATTTCTCTATGGAGCCTGCTTTTCTTACTTTATTGATTACTTCAAGATGATGATAATGTCCATTTGGCTTTGAATCCTGATGCCATATATCTTGTCCAAGTGCTGTGTTAAATAATGAGCCTTCCAAGTCATGGGTAGCAATAGCATTTCCACCGAAAATCCCATGGGCATATCCATTGTCTATCAAGGATGCCATGGCTGCACGAGATTTAGAGTCAAAAACTACGGCTGGACCTAAAACCCATACAATATTCCCATGCTCCTTCTCATACTTTAACAAATCATATAAATTCTCATAATCCTTTGAGAAAGTTGTTTCTCTGGACCTGCCACACCTAAACGAAAATACGTCCTGTTCCTTATTCTCATTTACAAATCCATTACTATGTAGAAATATTCCTTCACTGCCATCGTCCTTTCTTCCAACAATAGCCCGATCCCCTACTTCCAAATTTCTAAATTCCTTTACCACAATATGACTCTCATCTATTAATACGGGCACACAGTCCATTCGGACATTTTCAGGTAAAATCCAGCAGCCATTGACCTTGTAGTATTCTGGATATACTGAGGTTGCATGGAAATCCTCCGGTGCGACTCCCTTTATTGCTACAGCTTCAATCTTCGCATCAGGAGCTGATTTAAAGCACTCCTTGCTAAAATCCGGTTTGTTATACTTCGCCATTGTAAACATAATAAGCTCCTTTCATTCCATCAATGATTTCGACAATTTAACCTAAAATACAGCTGAAAAAAGAACAAAGGCGGCTGCGGCCGCATTTGAAGCCCATGTGCCTTTTCCGAATGTAATGAGGAAATTCTGGCACGGGCAGTTAAATCAAGGTTTTTTATTGTATAGGAAAGTTATACTTTCCTATACAATAAAAAAAGTTCTCCATCTCATAAGAGACGAGAACTTACCCGTGGTACCACCCTTGTTAGCCATAGTGGCTCACTCAATAATCGTATCGTGATTAAAACGTAGTGACTTAATCGCCACCTGCTCCAGAGCGGGTTCGCAAAACTAGTTTACAGGTCTCTCACCAAATGACCCACTCTCTTAAAACATTGTTTCACTACTATTCTCTATCATTGCCTTCTTAATATTAATATTATAGAGATTCTACATGAGAACAAGGTCGTTGTCAATCAAAAATACTAATTAAATTTTTATTTGAGCATGCTGTATATAAACAAAGATCTTCATATTATGAATGAATATTATAAAATCTATTGGCAATCAATGCTTGGAGGGGAGTTACGTGCTTTTGTACTTCTTAAATAAATAAAATGCCAGCTGTACCAGTAACCCTGTACCTAGTCCTATTATGGTCCATATCAGTAAGGATATTACTCCTATTAAATCACCCCAACCTGACATGTCATATAGGAATGTCCTATACATTAAAACGAATCCCAATAATAATCCTGCTATATAAGATAGAAATGCGATTTTCAGTCTAAAGAAGATCAATGCGGAAGCTACGCCTCCTACCAATAGTGAAAAAACGATGTATGCAAGGACATTTTCTATACTTACTTGACTTGCCGCAATCACCTTAATGCCAATAAAGAGCATTATAAATGATAAAATTACTGTGCATAGTCCAATTATCCAGTACTGTTTCTTATCCAGCTTTAACATTTCAGCTTCCCCTTTCTGCCGCTCTAATTACTACAGTTAACAAGCTTTGCTTTACTTTCACACAGAACAAAATGAAGATTCTTTGTCTAAAGCATGTATTTGATATTTATCTATCTGCTCTTCCTGCCTTTGGTGTTTGAATTCATTTTGCTTCCTCTGTTTTTATTGCCAATTTTTTTCTTATCATTCACAGTTGGCTTGTTTGGTTGATGTGTATTGGCTGCCTGTCTTGGTCTTAAAAGGCATTTTTTATCGAAGCCTATTAAATCAGTTCTGCCAGCTTTAACTAAGGCTTCATAAACCAAATTGTAGTTTTGCGGCTTGCGATATTGAATCAAAGCTCTCTGCATCGCCTTTTCGTGTGCAGACTTCGGTACATATACCTTCTCCATGGTTCTTGGGTCCAGCTCCGTATAATACATACATGTAGATAAAGTCCCGGGAGTCGGATAGAAATCTTGAACCTGTTCCGGCATATGCCCCAGATCTCTTAAATACTCGGCTAGCTCAATGGCTTCATTCAGATCTGAACCCGGATGACTTGACATCAGATATGGAACGAGAAATTGTTTCATACCCAAGTCTTCATTTATCTTATGATACTTCTTAACAAATTTGTCATAAACTTCTCTTTGGGGCTTGCCCATTTTCCTCAGTACCTCAGAGGATACGTGCTCCGGTGCAACCTTCAGCTGTCCACTGATATGATGCTGGCAAAGCTCTTTGAAAAACTCATCATTTTTATCGTGAATAAGATAATCGTATCTTAGTCCAGAACGTATGAACACCTTTTTGACGTTGGGTAGCTGCCTTAAGTTTCTCAAAAGCTTTAAATAATCTTTATGATCTATCTTAAGCTGCTTGCATGGATTTGGAAATAAGCATTGCCTATCCTTGCAAACCCCATGCTTTACTTGCTTATCACAGGCCCTGTGTCTAAAATTAGCTGTCGGTCCTCCCACATCATGGATATATCCTTTAAAATCAGGCTCCCATACAAACTTCTCCGCTTCTGAAAGTATTGATCTATGGCTTCTTGACTGCACTACCCTGCCTTGATGGAAGGTAATGGCACAGAAGTTACAATTCCCAAAACAACCTCTATTGCTTATTAAGCTAAACTTTACTTCTTTTATAGCTGGTATTCCACCTTTTTTCTCATATATCGGATGATAGGCTCTCATAAAAGGAAGAGAATAGATGCTATCCAGCTCAGATTGCGGCATAGGCTCATGGGGCGGATTCTGAACCACATAGTTGTTTTTATATGCCTCCACCAAAGGCTTGCCCACAATTGCGTCCATGTTGTCGTATTGCAGCATAAAACTCTCAGCATACTTTTCCTTTGAAGCCAGTATTTCATCATAATGTGGTAAAAACAAAGGCTGATAAGGTCTTTCTTTGTCTTTGGTTTTATATACCGTTCCACTTATAAAGGTTATTTCCTTTACGGGTATTCCACTTTCCAATGCCTCTGCAATTTCTATGATCTGTCGCTCACCCATACCATAAACCAGAATGTCCGCCTTTGCATCCAGAAGTATGGATCTCCTTACCTTATTAGACCAATAGTCATAATGGGCAAATCTTCTTAAACTTGCCTCGATTCCGCCTAAAATGATAGGAACATCGCTATAAATTTCTTTGACTCTATTGGAATATACGATAGTAGCCCTATCAGGCCTATAACCACCTTTGCCCCCAGGGGAGTAAAGGTCGTCACTTCTCTTCTTTTTTGCTACTGTATAATGGTTTACCATAGAATCTATATTTCCTGCAGTTATCAAAAACCCAAGTTTTGGCTTTCCTAGAATCATAAAAGCTTCATTATTTTCCCACTCTGGCTGTGCTATGATGCCCACCTTGTAGCCTCTGTTTTCCAGAACCCTTCCAATAACAGCAGTTCCAAAGGATGGGTGGTCCACATAAGCATCACCGGAAACCAGAACGAAATCCAATTGCTCCCAGCCTCTTTCCTTCATATCCTCTATACTTATAGGTAAAAACTTTGCCATACATTTCTCCTTCTAATATCTCGCTTCGCACCGTATATTCTAAATATAATATGTGCATCATTAAACGAATTAATAAACTCTTACTAAACCTCACACTGCGAAATTTCTACGGAATAATCTCCACATTCAACACAAGCAATTACACATACAAAATAACTATTATCTACAATACCTTGCTTTAAAAGCATATTAAAGGTTCTTTCTTCAGCCTCATTTGAAATGCTGCTTGTGACATATTTTCCTTTCTTCGTGTAAATAAAAAAGTGATATTCAAGGAACTTGAAATACTTGCTCTTTTCTTTTACACCGGCCAGGCAATTTTGACAGGGCTGGTCATAATACTCAATATCAAACTCATGTGCTTCTTGTTGACATAGCAATTCGATTATTTTAGTTTTTTCAATTCCTGTGACAGGATGTTCTTCATCATTTAATATATCACTGCAATTTTCTTCACTAAGTTTATACTCTTTATTGTTATAAACAAATTTATACGCTTTCATTTGCACCTCTTTATAACTAACAATATTATTTTGCTCCGATTGAAGACAATTCATTATCAGATATATTCTACCATAACTTGGCTTACTATGCAGTATGACTGCACACTTGATGTTTTTTGTTTATTTGCAATATTTGAAAAAGCACTACTATACAACTACCGGTCAGAGAGTGCTATAATTATTGTAAAGATGAGTTAAAATGAGGGTTACGAATGAATAATATGAAGGAATTATTCTACTATATGATAGGCAGAGTACCTGCTGATCTCCGTGAAAATGAACTAAGAGGTAAAAAGCTCTTGCATATATCTGATACGCCTTCTTCCTTCTTCGGGGAGCTGGCAAGGCTTATAGGCATTCTTAAGCCTGATTACATTGTACATACCGGAGACTTGGTGGATAATATCAAGCTGGAGCTTTTTCCCGGTTCACTTTGGCGATATGAGAGGGACGTAAAAAAGCTGATAAAAATACTGGAGCAATCAAGTGCGGCCAAGCTATATATAGCCTTAGGCAATCATGATGATTTGCAGACAGTCCAAAAGCTTTGTCAAAGAAGTCATATTATTGCAACATCCGAAATAGTTCATATTGAGGGACTGGAATTTGCCATAGCCCATGACCCTGCAGAGCTTATCAAAAAATCATCAGCCTACAATCTGTTTGGACATAACCTAACTCAAAAGAGCGGTTTCACTGAGGGAAGATTATATCTTAACGGCATAACCGGCATTAATTTAGTGGAATTGGAATCCACAAGATATCACATTTATCCTTACCCTGCCGATACAGACAATAACCGACTGGGCAGGGGTAAAATAGGTTTATAGCGAGGAGGATCTAATATGTTTTCATTGGTTCGCAGCGGCCCTAAAATGCTGCTTTTGGAAAGCTCAGACATAGAAGGACTAAAGAATTATATGATTGAACAGTTTGATGCTGTTGTAGAACACGAATTTGACTCCGCCTTTGAAAGAACAAATGAGGACTTTACTATACTGTTTCTTACCAACCAAATGAAGGATATCGTAAATGAAAATGATATTATTGATATATTGGTTGTTGCAGAAGAATCCGATGTGGTTTTATGCAAGCTCATTAATGACCAGCAGACAGCTCTCATAGGAAAAATCCGCACCGCTCCTCACATCATCATGGTTCGTGCTATGGGAGATTTAGAGAAGGTCATCCATGAAATACACGAGGACAATGGTGGATTATTCGGTACCTTTATGGAGCTCTTGAACTCCGGCAAAGAAAAAGGTACCCTTGTTGCAGTTACCGACAAGCCTATGCATCGTAATATGCGGGTAAATGACTTATATGAAAAATGCCTGTATATCGATCAAAATTTTTATTCTTTGTTCAAGATGCTTAGACTTCATGCTTTAAAATATCTTAATAAGGGACTTGGCAATAAAGACTGGTACGAAATTGAAATTCGAATATACGACAGATACAGCGCCTATAATCTTCACTACGAACGACTTGCCAGTATTTTAGATTTTCTTGAGCTTGGCATCATTTTAGGAGAGTCATGGACGAAGGATTATCCTCGATTTATGATGGCAGTTGGTGTATACCGGCTTCGTTTCTTTACATTCCATGATCCTAAATACATCAAGAAAATGCTGGTAGGCATGGAACATCTGGAGGATGGAACAAGAATTGTTGATTATG
>MGOS01000014.1:33081-33223 GCA_001797185.1 Clostridiales bacterium GWB2_37_7 | reverse complement strand
CTTATCTTTTAAAATTTTTATTACATAGAAATGTCTATGTCTATCTTAAATTATCTACTATACTTTGCCCATATACAACAAAAAATTCATAAGTCTGATTATTTATGACTGTGGAATCAAAGTAAAAAGCCACGGAAGCACT
>MGOS01000014.1:20524-33031 GCA_001797185.1 Clostridiales bacterium GWB2_37_7 | reverse complement strand
ATTGCCATATTTATGAACTAATATTCTTATCTTCCCTTTCACTTTGAATAATTTCTCGAAGCTTATCCATGGCTTCTTTTAAGCCGCCAATTTCATTTATTAACCCTGCGCTGACAGCATCATGACCAACGATTATGCTGCCTACGTCATTGGCAAGCTCACTGGTTGAAAACATATACTTACGAAGAACTTTATCGTCGATATGACTGTGAGCTACGATAAAATCGATGATTCTTTCTTGCATTTTTGTGAAGTACTCAAAGGTTTGGGGCACTCCAATAATTAAACCATTCATCCTGATTGGATGGATCGTCATGGTTGCCGAAGGTACAATATATGAATATCGACTGCAAACTGCCAAAGGGACACCTATGCTGTGGCCACCGCCCAAAACCAATGAAACAGAAGGCTTACGCATGCTTGCAACCAACTCAGAAATAGCCAACCCGGCTTCTACATCTCCACCAACTGTATTGAGTATAAGCAATAACCCTTCTATTTCTGGGTTTTCTTCAATTGCGAGAATTTGTGGTATGATATGTTCATATTTTGTTGATTTATTCTGTGGCGGAAGCAGTATATGCCCTTCAATCTGACCGATAATTGGTATACAATGTATATTACTTTTGGCTTGAGGTACCTTTTCTACGCCCAATTCTTTGACCGTTTCTGCAGGCTTATCGACTCCGATCTGCTGAGGATTTTCCTCAGGCTGTTCCATTACAAAATAATTTTCATTTATGCTCAAGGTATCACGCTCCTATGTAGCTTATATTTAAATTCAAATATATTATTTGATTTATGTGCAAAATTATTAATAAAAAAATTAAACTGATTTTAGTTATAAAAACATAAAAAATGCGTCTCACGCCGCACTATTTGACCCTAAGGAACCCTATGGTTCCCTTCGACGGATGCAAGCATCCTGAGCACCCTCCTTTAACGACATGGGGATTCTCACATCGTATCAGAAACTCCATCTTCCTTTACACTAGAATATTCGCCTCATAGAACACAGATTTCCCATATATTCCGTATTTCACGACAGGTCCCCCATTGTATAGGAAATTATACTTTCCTATACAATAAAAAAGCACGTATTGCTACGCGCTCCTCATTATTTTTCTGATATTTTGCCCAATTCGAATTCCTGATGCAATGCATTTACGGCCTGATTTACATATTCACTGTCAATGAGACAGGAAATCGTTGTATGAGAGTCAGATGTTTGGAGTATTTCTATATTATACTTGGATAGGGCTCTTATGACCTTAGCCATAACGCCTGGAACACCTCTCATTTTGTTGCCTATAATGGTTACCTTACTGCAATTTCTTTTGTATTCATAGCTAATACTTCTTCTGCCCAAAATTTCTTGCAGCTTGCTTAACTGGCTATCATCTATTATAAATACCTTTGAATCAGGATAAACATTAATCATATCAAGACTGATGCTGTTATTGGCTATCATGTCAAATAGAATGCTGTCATCCTCATATTCACCGGCAGAGCCATCATATAAAATCCTTACTTGTGTTCTTTTTCCAATCTGAGCTACAGCTGTTATGATTTTATCCTTCTTATTTTCTTTATATTTTCTATTTCTGTCATAGTTGGTAATCAAGGTTCCGGGAGAATCACTCATTGTATTCTTTATCAGCATTGGAATATTGCTTCGCATTGCTACCTCTACCGCTCTTGGATGTATCACATTTGCACCATACTCCGCCATCTGAAACACTTCATTGTAAAAAATAGTATTCATTACCCTGGCATCAGGTACAATCCGGGGATCAGCAGTCATTACACCCTCTACATCGGTGTAAATTTCTACGGCTTCTGCATTCAAAGCTTCACCGATAATTGATCCGCTTACGTCACTACCTCCTCTGCCAAGTGTTGTTATATCGCCGTTTTCATCAACGCCCTGAAAACCAGTAATAACGGGAATAATATTTTTATCAATATATTTATATATATTTTTTGTTTCTACTCTAAGTACCTCTGCATCGCCAAAGCTATCATCAGTTATTATACCGGCTTGAGCGCCTGTAAGCGCTACGCTTTCATAGCCCCTCTTTCTCAGGGTATTTACCATAACCACACTGGATATTATCTCTCCGCAAGACATAAGCAAATCCATTTCCCTTGGGTTTGTTTCACAGCCCACAGCTTTCGCTAAATTTATCAATGTATCAGTAGCATATGGATCCCCACATCTACCTATTGCAGAAACGACAACAACTGGAAAAAAGCCATTTTTTAAGGCTGTCTCCACCTTGTCAGCTATCATTTCTCGTCTTTCTTGAGTTGCTACTGAGGTACCCCCAAATTTTTGAACCAGTATCTTCATAAAAACCTCCTCCAACTATACGTTCTGCACAAGGTATTTCTTGATATATTCACAATGTACAAAACGCTTTCCTTGATTCATATGTTGTAAAAATACAATTTATAATACAAGGCTCTTTGATCCTCAGCTTTGTAATTATATATGCTCTCAACATACCTGCTTACTTCAAACTTTTTATAGAAATAGAATTATTAAGTTTTATTATAGATATTAATATTGAACGATCATCGACTGCAGCTGCTTGCCTTCAAGAGCTTCTTCAATAGTAGGTATGGTATACTCCAGCTTCGCAACCAAAGAATTTTTCTTCTCAACAGGGTTATCCTGACCATACGGTATAAAGAAATAATGCTTGGAGTTCAAAAGAACCCCTAAATTTTTTGCATTCATGCCCAGTCCATCATTCGTTGACACTGCTATTACAACTGGTCTCTGATTCCGTATATGGGATTTTACTGCCATCAGCACTGGTGTGTCCGTGATAGCATTCGCTAATTTTGCAATGGTATTCCCTGTAGGTAATACGACTATTAATCAAAATTATCTCTTACCTTTAAGCTTCTAACCATCAAAGTACTGGCTTCTTGATGACTTTCCATGAAGCCCATTTTTTTCAGATAAGTCTTTTGCTCCTTGTTTGAAGCATAACAAAACAACTTGAGATATCCTTTGTCTCTAAAATATTCTTCATTGTCTTCAAAAATAAACTTGCCTATTTTAAAATCTCTATACTCCGGCATAACAAAATCTAAATTTATTAATAGGGACTCTTTGTCATGCTCTGTAGCTATAAAAATACCCGCTGATACCATATTTCTCAATATGTAAAAGCTCACGGCAGTTCCTTGCAGGGAAAATCTGAAGTCAGGAAAATACTTTGAAATGTCATTCCTGTAAAAATCATAGAAGCTTTGCAAATACTTACTTTCTTCATTAATTTCAATGATCTTGAAATATTCTTTCTCCGTGTATATTTTGTATAAATAGTAGATATTTATAAAGACTATCACAGTATTGATAAGGGCTACCGGAATAGCATTTATCAAAAAACCATATATAGCAAATAATATAGAACCTATTAGATTGTACCATCTTAACTTAATTATGGAGCTCATAAGCAGGGAAACTGCCACTATTACCGAGGATATGTATCCCAACCATTCCAGCCAATTTAACGTCATAACATCACCTCTTCTTAAAAAAGTACGAGGTAAACCCCGTAACATTTTACATTTCATAAATTATTATTGGATAGAAAAAAAACATCTAGGCAAATACAGCTGAACCATTCTTAGTTTATAATTCTAGGTTATCCTTGTCAATGTTTTTATGGGTAAATCCAGCTTTGAGATAGTCAACTAAACAATCTATAAATGCTGTATAGGTTGCTTTTTCATCCACCGGAGCTGTATTATAATCATGCGCGCTTTGCTGTTGTTCGTCACTCATCTGCTGCGCCTCCCCATTAAATATTTTCATTTTTTCCCTGAACCTTAGCCAAGCATTCTCGAATAGTATTAATAAATCTTCTTAGATATCGGTTTCCATTTATTAGCAAATCTTCCTCAGGCGGCTCTGCAGCAAATAATATGTTGTTTCTCAAATTGTATAAATACCTAGCCTCGTCTATTTGCTCATCATCGGTACCAAGCAATTGAAGCATTTTTATCAAACGACATTCATAAATGTCTACATTTTCACTGTCATCACAGATCCTTACTTCCATTGCTTCATACAGCTGCTTTACCTCTGTCTGCAGTTCTGCCCAAAGCTCTATATATTGATATAGCTTGGCATTGTCTCTTTCCATCAAATTAGTAGGCTCCTCTGCTAAGTGTGCAGCAATACCAAAAACCTCATATTTAGCTTCTATATAGCTATTGTAATACTGTGGGTAATCCTCCAGAATCAAATCCACCATTTTCTTCACGATTGTTCTGGCCTGCTTGATATTTCCGGCAACCCTGATATACATACAGATGTCCTTTGGTTTATCCATATCCACTTTCTGCAAGAACCTAAACAAAATATCGGCTCTACCCATATAAGTATTATAGGGCATATCCATTCTAATTTTTTCTCTTATCAGAGCAGCCAGCTCAAAATGATTGTTGAAGCTATGCTGAATTTTTGAGATCCTTTGGTTAAAAGCTTTTTGCAGTCTCTCCAAAGCAATTTCCCCTGATAACACCATACCATTGAGTTCATCAAGGATTCTATATTCCTCTTCTGAAAGACTGCCCATTTTGGGTTTGTATGCCAAATCATGCTCAACCTCTGCCCACGCGTGCATCAAAGCTGAAGCTATTTGGATTTCAACTTGAGACTGTGAAAATCTCTTTTTGCTGTCCTCTAATCTTACATCCTTTATTCTGACTCTATAGTGAATCGCATCATAGCCAGCGAATCTTCTCTTATAATTAAACATAAATGGTGTAGCATTTTCCGGATTAGGAAAATACTTCGCTTTATCCGTTTGAAATTCAGCCTCAATGAGCCTTGCTATTTCACCTCGATCTCCGGGAAAATATGTCGCTATACGTACTCCCGCTAAATCGGCAATATCTTGATATATCTGCTCTATGCTCTCATAGGCCTTTGCTTCATTTCTTTTAATAAGCTTTTCTTTTAGACTATCGGGTCTTTTGGCTCTATAGGTTATGACAGCATGAATTCCATTTCTTTGCAGTAAGGTTTCACAAACCCCTGCAACTTTTTTGGCCAGCTCGTAAAAATAGTCGTATTCCTTTGTATACTGCTGTAAAAATATATCGATAGCATTCATGTTTTGTACACCTTCTCCCTGCATATTTACTTCACATAATTATAATTATGTGAAGTGTTTGCCTCAAATTACATCAGTTATATAATATAACGAATAAACTATATCATAATTCAAATATAAGAGTGCTGATATATAGTGTCCACTTCTAATATATTTAATATTAGAAGTATTTACAAGGGGGTAATACAGTGGATTGCGTATTAAGAGCTGCTTTGTACATCAGAGTAAGCACAGAAGAGCAAGCCTCAGAAGGACAATCAGTAGCAGCGCAGATTGATACACTCACACAGTACTGCTGTCTATATAATATTAATATTTATGATATATACAAGGATCTTGGCATTTCCGGCAAAGAGACCCAAAATCGTCCCGGGCTCATCAGTATGCTTCAGGATGCAAAACACAAAAGATTCAATATGGTATTGGTTTGGAAGATTTCACGACTTTCCAGGAACCTCAAAGATTTGCTATTAATACTTGATCAACTGGAAAAATCAAATATCGTCTTTAGCAGCTACTCTGAAAAATTTGATACCTCTACACCTGTTGGCAAAATGACCTTGCAGCTGTTGGGATCCATCGCAGAATTTGAGCGAAACACTATTATTGATAATGTCAAGCTGGGTTTGCACGAGTATGCCAATAAGGGTGGCAAGACTGGCACAGTGCTAGGTTATGATAATCATAACAAACAGCTGATCATTAATCCGGCAGAAGCTGAAATAGTGACAATGATATATAAGCTTTATAGCATAAAACAAATGAGCATGTCAGAGATCGCGGTGCATTTAAACGAACTTGGTTATAAAACAAAGAGAAATAATCATTTTACGAAAGATGGTATAGCAGTAATATTAAGCAATCCTGTTTACATTGGCATCAATCGACATAATATTGGACAAAAGGATGAATACCATACTACAGGTCTCCATCCGCATATTGTTGATGCTATTACCTGGGAGACTGCTCAAAGTCTCAGGAAAAGCAACAAGAATAAAAAATCTGCAATTGCTAATAAGCATTGCTTTCTGCTCTCAGGCAAAATACTTTGCCCCAATTGCAGCACGCCAATGCGTAGCTTTACTTCTTCTGCAGGCTCTAGAAGATACAGATACTATAGATGCAAAAGCTGCAGCAGCATTTGCAATGCAGACAATATTGAGAAAGCTGTTTTAGAATACCTACGAAAGCTCTTGAACAAGGAGAGTATTATCAATGATGCATTGCTGCATACATATCAAGGCAGGAACCATAGTATGAATGATTTTGATACTAAAACCTTACAAAAGGAACTGAACAAAACTCAAATGCTCTTAGATCGGTATGTATTGTTGCTGAAGATAGATGATTTCTCTTCAAGCGCAATCATAATGGATAAGATTAAAGAGCTGGAAAGCAAGTTAAATCAATATAAGAGTCAATTAGTAAATATTAAAGCCGATCAGCATCGTACTACTGATCTGTATACAAAGGAACAATATTTAAATCTAATAAACCAGCTATTTGAAAAGCAAGATACAAAAGTCCTCAAAAAGATCATAGACCTTGCCATACATTCTATCGCCTTATCTGATCAAAAGAAACTAAAGGATATCCATCTGAAGTTCAATATAGAATAGCATGCCTTCTGGTGCTGCTGAAGCTTTGCGGAAGCAATTTCATTCCTTATAGGCAAAGAATATATGCACTTTTTTGTATTTAAGTCGGATTCCCTGTACAGGGTGCCAAAAGCAAAATATTAAACATGCTCTTTGGCCCAATTGGTTCTGCTTCAGCAATTGTCATGATAGACTTGCTGCCTGTCAAAGCTTCAAATTTATCAATCCAATCCCCTGCTTTACCAAATCTGCTGTCAATGCTTGCTGCATTGTAGGAAAAAATAGGCGTGACCTTTGCGCCGCTGTCAATAAGCTTTTCAACCTCTTTATACACCTTTTCAAAGGTGCAAAAGGAACCTGTAATTGCAAGTCCTATCTTAACTCCATTTAAACTCATAAATTTCCACCCTTTCAGTCGACTTTCAATAGCTTCAATACAGTATTAAATATATATTCCGCTGCTGATTTAGCAGCTATTTTGCCTGGTATTCCCAATGCGTGTATCGTTTTTATTCCTTTTTGCTTTGCAAAAGAATAATCTACTCCACCGGGCAGAGATGCCAAATCAAGTATGAATGCATCTTTTTTTACCAACTCTAATTTACTTTCATCTAAAAGAACTGCCGGTACTGTATTGACTATTATATCCATAAAACCGATATACTCTTGCAGATCGTCCAAATGTACTGCATTCATTCCTTTTGATTTTATCCAGGTTAGATCTTCATCCTTTCTTGCCTCCACATATACCTTAGCCCCTAAAGCCTTTGCATATTCAGATAAAAGCTTTCCTATTCTGCCGTATCCCATTATTAGCACACTACTACCAAAAACAGTTGTCTCTGTTTCACTGACCATAAGAGCAACCGCACCCTCCACTGTAGGAATTGTATTTAAAATTTGATAGCTTTCATCATGATGATAATCAATGTATTTAATATTATATTTTTCTGCCAGTTCTCTGGAGTTTTTGTTCATTGCTCCAAAGTACAGTTTTTTGTCAGGTGTAATTTTGCTAAAAAGATTGTCTATTTCTATCGATTCTTCGGAATAGCTTGAGTATAACTTATTTGCTTCCTTTGAGAAAGGTATAGGACCTATTATTACATCGCATTTTACAACAGCTTCCTCAAGGCTTTTTATTTTCTCAGCCAGACAATTTGCTGCTCTTTCCATACCATGGACATATACGTTATAGCCCTTCCCAAAGAGAATATTAGCAAGCTCAACTAATCTATCATCGCCACCTATTATTAGGAAGTTCATGGTTTTGCAGCCTTCCTTGCTATCGACATTGCAAAGCATAATATCTCCTCCACATTATAAACTAATACATAGTATGAATTTTTGCATATATAAGTGTTTGTACTACATATAATACATCCCTACTAAACAATATGTATACACTAAAATAGCACGAAATGTTATCCGTTGTTTATAGACTTTCAATTAATAAAGGTTGATGGATTCTTCCATCAACCTTTATTGATTTACTTCAATATATCAGCAAAATCTATGATTATCATATCATTGCCAATTTTCCTAACCCTATCCCATGGAATCTCTAAATATCTTCTATCAATAAAGAAGGATAGCTGATTCTTATTCTCAGGAACGATCAAGGATCTGATTCGTCCTGTTTCTTCATCTACAGTTAAATCACAGTCTCCCAAAAAACCTAATCTTTCACAGGCAGGAAGGGAAACTATCTCCTTACCGCTAAGTTTGCTAAATCTCATATCTTCACCTCATGTAATATTAATGTAATAAATGTCTAAACATCATTTATTACATTAATATATATGCTGCTTTAGGACAAATATTACATGATTTTGAAAACTACTTTAAGCCAGTAGAACCAAACCCACCGCTGCCTCTTTCTGTTTCCTGAAGCTCCTCAACCTGAATCAAAGAAGCATTGCATACAGGCATAAATACAAGCTGTGCAATTCTATCACCGGGATTTATTATAAATTCTTTGTCACTATGGTTTACCACAGGACAAACAACCTCACCTGTATAATCAGAGTCTATCACGCCTACACAGTTGATCAGTGATATTCCGTGTTTGCTGGATAGTCCACTTCGCGGAAAAACGAAACCGCCAATATAGCTGTTTGGTATCTGAATTGCAATTCCGGTAGGTATCTTAGCGATTTGTCCAGGTTTGATAACTACTGCTTCATCAATACAGGCTTTCAAATCCATGCCTGCAGAGCCTGGGGTAGCATAGGCAGGAATAAAATCAGCTTGTCCTGCGTTTTTTCGCAACAGCTTAGTCTTTATACATACATCCATACTGTTTCTCCCTTCTAAAGTAAATGCTCGGACGTAAGTAACCCCGAGCATAATAAGCTTAATATTATTTTAATATATCCCTTAAATCCAGCTTGTTATCAAAGGAGCCAATTACCGCTCCTCCCATTCTATTTAAGTCAAATACCTTCCTAATTGCTTTGTTAACACTATCCATTTCTACCCTATCAATCTTCTCCAACACTTCTGAAGGTGAATATATTCTATTGTATATAAGTTCTGATTTACCTATAGAAATCATCCTTCCGCTGGTGCTCTCTAAGCCCAAGGTATAACTTCCCTTCATCTGCTCCTTAGAGTCAAACAATTCTTCCTCTGTAATGCCATTGTGCATGATTTCATGAATCTCTTCCATTATAAGCTGAGTTACAGTTTTTAACTGAGTAGCCTTCATGCCTGCATAAATTGAGTACAACCCACAATCCTGATATGAGGATGGATAGGAAAATACTGAATATGCCAGTCCTTTATCCTCTCTAATATTTTGAAACAGTCTTGAGCTCATTGCTCCACCAAATATATTATTCATAGTAAGCAGAGGATAAAAGGATTCATTATCAGTCTCAACACCCTCAAAGCCAATACACAAATGTACTTGTTCTGTATCTTTGTTTCGTGTAATCTTGATAGGATCAAAAGCCGGTTTATCAATTATTGAAAGCTTATTTAAAGGGGAGATCAGGTGTCCAAAATACTTTTCAACCTTTTCCACTACTACTTGGTGCTTTATGTTTCCAGCCACTGAAATCACTATATTTTCAGGTATGTAATGATCTTTATAATAATTCACCATACGATCTCTATTCAAAACATTAAGGGACTCTTCTGTCCCCAAAATCGACATACCCAGCGGATTTCCCGACCATACACCCTGAGAAAACAAATCATGCACCAGATCCTCTGGGGAATCCTCGTACATGTTAATCTCCTCCATAATAACGCCTTTTTCTTTTTCGATTTCTTCTTTTGCAAAGCTTGAGTTTAAAAACATATCTGCCAATACATCTAATGCTATGTCAAAATGACTGTCCAATACCTTAGCATAATAGCAGGTGCTTTCCTTCGCGGTAAAAGCGTTTAATTGCCCTCCGATTTTATCTATGCTGTTCGCTATTTCTTTTGCTGAACGTTTTTGCGTACCCTTGAACAGCATATGTTCTATAAAATGAGATACACCATTTATATTGTTCGTCTCATTTCTTGAGCCTACCTTAACCCATATACCCACTGATACTGAATTTACGTAGGGTATTTCCTCAGTCACAACTCTAATTCCGTTTTTCATTTGCTGTTTTTGATACATTCTATACCTCCAAAAAACTCAATGCATATTAAATTATAAATGAATTAGTGTATATTTACAATTGTTTTCTAATCCAGCACTTCACTAACTGTGCTGATTCGATAGCCCTTCTCTTTTAAGCTTTTAATCATGAACGGCAGTGCTTTTACAGTTACCTCTGTAGGGTGCATAAGCACAATTGCTCCATTGTGCTGTTTTTTTTCCACCCTTTCAACTATTTGGGTATAATCCTTAGTATTCCAATCTATAGTATCTATACTCCACATTATAACCTTGTAACCAAGTGTTTCTGCAGTATCAACTACAGTTTTGTTTACGTCTCCATAAGGTGGTGCAAATAGGGTAGTTTTTACTCCTGTTACATTTTTTATAGACTCTTCTGCTTTTAGTATCTCCCTTTTATTTTGTTCTATGTTTAACTGAGATTGCTTTTTATGGTTTTCACCATGATTTCCTAATTCATGACCCTCTTTGTAAATTGTATTCAATTCGTCAGAATTCTTAGTTGCCCAATCACCGCCGATAAAAAAGGTAATTCTGATATCGTTTTCCTTTAAAATCCTTAGTATTTCAGGCAAATATTCATTTCCCCATACAACGTTACAGGCAAAGGCTATATCCTTTTCATCTGCCTCACCTTTGTATATCGGATCATAATAATTCATGGTATTAATGCTTATCATTTGCAAGGATGCTATAAATATTACGATTAATACCAAAAGAACCAACCAAAGTATTATCTTTTTTTTATCTAACACTATTATTCTGATTTTCACAAATATCCCTCCACAAATATGAATTAATAGCTTCCCTTTATAATTCATATTCAAAGAAGGTGTATAACATTCTAATTCGAGCCTTGAAAATACAGCTTTCTAATAATCTATTTTAAGAACTCCAAAGCAAAAACACTCAAACAAGACCTCTGACGCTATGTTGGCTGTTGAAAACAAATTCATACCTTATCAAGCAAAGAATCGTTATTATACTTCAAGAAAATCACACAGCTCTTCGCTTACATTTTGCATTAATTCTGTAAGCTTCCCTGAATACGTAATGCAAAGCTTATGCAAGGCTCTAGTACACATAGTGTACATCAGCTTACGCTGCTCTTCACCATTATAATTCATATTGCTTGCATCATAAATTATAACTGCATCAAATTCCAAGCCCTTTGTAAGATAAGAAGGTATAATAGATATGCCTGAGGTTAAGCGTGTGCTTTCTGAAGTAATCAAATTTATTGATTTTATATCGTTTTTAATACTGTTATATACCTCTTCACATTGCTTTGCCGTTTTGCATATAATTGTTACCGACTTCATTCCTTGAACTGTAAACTCCTGTAGCTTTTGTACTATGTATTTATTCATATGATCTACGCAGCTCACTTTAACCAATTGAGGCTTTTCACCGCTGCGATTGATAGGCTGTTTATTGCTGCAGCTTGGCAATATCTGCTCTGAAAGCTTCCAAATCTCTCTTGTAGAGCGATAGCTTTTGCTCAAGGTCATTACATTTGTTCCATAGTCAGAGAATAACAGTGATGCCTCATTATAGTCTGCTGAATGCATATAAGAGTTAATAGCTTGATTTACATCACCTAGAATAGTAAAGGAAGCAAATTTAAATAATCTCTTAATAATTTGATATTGCAGGGTTGAGTAATCCTGTGCCTCATCTATTACAACGTGCCTTATATCAGCAATATATTGTGTACCCTCCAGTATCCCTTTGAAATATAAATAAGGAGCAATATCTTCATAATATAATATGTTATTGTTCATGTAAGAAGCAGTATAGCTTAATAATTCATTCACTTCTGCGTCAAGCTTTCCAGATAGTCTTTCAAAAAACTTTTTGTCCTCAAACAGCTTGATAAAGAGCTTATAGGTATTAACCTCAGTCATTGAATCTACTTTTATTCGAAGCTCCTTCAACTCATTGTGCAGCACCGCACGACTTACTTGCTTTATGTTAAACTCTTGTTCTTCCCCCTCCTCAATTTGCTTTGAGATTTCCTTTAGTCTGGGAATTGTAAGCGGTTTCAGCAAGTAATCTACCCGGTCTCTAATCTTTTGTAAGCGTTTGATAGGTGCAAAGTGCTTATAGTCATGATTATAAAGCTTCTCAAGCCCTTCCTTTGAAATCA
>MGOS01000014.1:3289-20516 GCA_001797185.1 Clostridiales bacterium GWB2_37_7 | reverse complement strand
GTGATCATTTAATAAGGTCAAATATTCATCCAAAATTTCTAAAAACTTAAGGGATGACTTATATGCAATACTGTTCTTCCGAAGCCTGTATTGCTGGGTATCCTTATTTTGAGAAAGCATATAGTCCATTTGCTCATGCATGCTCTCAAGCTTAATCTCAGGTATTATGCAGCTTCTTGCATATTCATAAAAGGTTGTTTGATGTACATTTTCTTCGCCTAACTCAGGCAGAACATCAGAAATATAATCATTAAATATCTGATTTGGAGAAAAAATCGCAACATTTTTTGAATTTAAGCCATGATCCTTTTGCCTATACAGCAAGTAAGCAATTCTATGCAGAGCGATGGAGGTTTTACCGCTGCCAGCTGCCCCTTGAACGATAAGTACCCTGGTATCTTCATCCCTGATAATTCTATTTTGTTCTTTCTGGATACTTATAACGATGTTCTTCATTTTATCATCTGCGCTTTTACTTAAAATCTCTTGCAGAATCTCATCATCAATCTTTATACTGCTGTCAAACATATATACTAGCTTAGATTTTAATATCTTATACTGTCTTTTAAGCTTTACACTGCCACTTATAACTTTTTTATCAACCTGAAAAGAAGCATCGCCCATCTCATATTCATAGAACATACTAGATATAGGTGCACGCCAGTCATATATTAAAATATCCATGGTATTATTGTCAATCAGAGAAGACAGACCTATATAAATCTTTTCTTTGTCGTCAAATTCATCATATACAAAGTCAATTCGTGCAAAATACGGAGATTCCAGCATCTTTTCCAGTTTTTTAATTTGCTCACTGGTATGCTGATGGCTTTTCTCTTCCTGCTTCATAAGATTTATGTACTGCAGAATTTCAACACTTTCATCGAATTCGCCAGATAATACATGGGCTGTATTGTCCCACATACTTCTTCTTATTTCAATTACATCTTCCTTGTATTCATCTAAACTTTTGTTTTTTTCTGCTATGGATGTAGTAATTCTGTCACAAACCTCGTTAAGCCTTGAAATTTCCTTTTCCCATTCTATATGATTAAGCTCCAATGCATTTTCCCCCTTTTTGTATTGACTGCTTTAAAATCATTATGCTATAATTATTATGAAATATTATGCTTATTATTCAACAAATACACGCACAGTACATATATTGTATTCCCAATTCCTAATTATGTCAATATAATTATTTAGATTAAAAAAGCAGAAGCGACGCTTCTGCTTTTTTAATTCTTCTGAAAATCTAAATTACAAATCCACTTACAAGTTTGCTTAGTGCTTCTGCGCTGGCATAGTTTTGCTGTGCCAGCTCACTGACTTTGCTTGCTCGCTCAACTACATCAATAATGTTTGTACCGATATCTCCTACCCCCATTGCTCCTTCATTGACAGCTGTAGCTATTTCACTTATAGCGCTTGCTACTTGAGCAACGGAAGCATTCAATTGTTGTGAAGTATTGCTGAATTCTTCCATCATTTCTGCAATAAGTACAGCATCGTTGTTGTATTGATCACTGTTACGCACCATTGTCTCATAGTCCTGTGCAACATCACTATTTATAAAGTTCAAAATACTATCTGAGCTGTTTGCCAGATTATTTACTGCTCTTGTTACCTTAACTATAATGTCCTTTATACTGGATGCCGTTGTCCCTGATTCCTCTGCAAGCTTCCTTACTTCATCTGCTACAACTGCAAAGCCTCTTCCTTGTTCTCCAGCTCTAGCTGCTTCAATAGCTGCATTTAGTGCCAAAAGATTTGTTTGTCCTGCAATTTCAAGTATAGACCCTGCAAGATTTTCTATTTCTTCTACTACCTTTGCATCTTTAATAGCTATTTCCAGCTTGCTTTTTGTTACTCTTAACAATTCCTCAGTATTTATCTTTGACTTCATAGCGTTTTCTTTTATTTCAGCTGCTCGGCTCTTCATTTCAATCGCTTTTTCTGCCCCACTGTAAGCTCTCTTTGCCACCTCTTCAACAGTTGAAGTTATTTCGTCTGTAGAGGCTGTAACCTCCTCTGCGGATGCTGCCGATTCCTCCATTCCTGCAGATAATTGCTGTACTGCTGCATTGATGTTTTCAATAGCACCTTGCAAAAGTGATAATTCATCTCCCGTCATCTTTCCATTTTCTATTGTTGCTTTGCTCTCCTCTATAACATTGGATATAATTCCTCTTAGATTATTAGTCATAGTGCCAAAATACTCATAAAGGCTGCCTATTTCATCTCGTGATTTTATATTATCGAGTTTAATGCTCAAATCACCCAAAGCTATGCTGTTAGCTGCCGTTGTAAGCTTCTTCATAGGCTTTGTGAGATATCCTGAGAAAATAAATGCAAGTATACTTGCTGTTATGATAAAAATAACTAATAAAATAATTATAAAAAGATTTACGCTTTCTGCCGGCTTCTTATATTCATTGACAGAATAGATAGAAGCTACATACCATTCCATGTTTGACAACTTTTGATAAGCCATCAATTCTTCATTACCCCTCAAATTATAGAAGCCATATCCATTTTTGTTGCTCAACATTTCTTTAATTAAATTTTCCAGACCTGCATTTTCTAGTGATAGATCAAGCTTCATAATATAATCAGGATTTTCATGTGCAATTACAATACCACTATTGTTAAAAACTGCGTAGCTGTAATTTGAGTCATGAGTTTTTACTACCAGCTTTTCTGTCAATTTATTTAGGTTCAGTTTGTTGATTAATACGCCTATTTGCTTGCCATCACTTCCAACAACAGGTGTTCCGATTGCAAGTATAGCTGTTTTGTTATCAGCGGCGAGAAAGGCTTCACTTATAAACTGTTTGCCATCTATTGCTTTTGCAAAATAGTCTTTACGTAGAACACTTACTCCTTCATCAAAAACTGCTTGTACAACATTTCCTGTTAAATCAGCCAGAATAATGTTTTTATAAAGACCGTTACTTTTTTCAACAATTGCACTTAGGTATTCTTTGATATTTGCTTTCTGCTCTTTATATTCAGCTGATTGTAAAACCACATCATTTAGTGTATCCATTTTAAGGGATTCTTTTATTGTCTTATCCTCTGCTATGATCAATCCTTGATTCTTTATAAAGGACAATTGTTCATCTAGCTGATGCATTTTATTCTCCGCACTGACATTCATGCTTTTTATAGCCTGAGCTTCCATTGCATTTGTAACTCTAAAGGTAGAAATGGCTCCCATAATAATCATTGGAATCATAACCAGCAATAAAGAATAAGTAATGAGCTTCTTTGAAAGTGTAAAATGGTTTTTCTTCTTTTTCATAAAAACCCCTCCAAATTTAGATAGTCAATTTATGATTAACAAATCCAGCTAAATAGTTTACGTAATTTTCTATAGTAATTATTATTATATAAAAAATACAGAATTCCTGCTAGTTAAATTTTGAATTTACAGAAATTTTTATGTTTTCCAACAAATTATCTGATAATATCCATCAAAAGAGAAAAACATAAACCTTAGTTTATGTTTTATTTGTTCTCTTCTGTTGTATTTTCAGGTTCATCACTAGTGATGGCATCTTTTCTTGATAGGTTTACACGGCCTTGCTTATCAATTTCTGTAACCTTTACAAGTATTTCATCACCTATGTTAACTACATCTTCTACCTTCTCTACTCTCTTTTTGTCTAGCTTTGATATGTGTACCAAGCCTTCTTTGCCAGGGAGTATTTCAACAAAGGCACCAAAGTTCATAATTCTCATTACCTTACCAAGATAGATTTCACCTTCAACAACTTCCTTTGTTAAGCCTTCAATAATTTTAAGGGCTTTTTCGCCTGCAGCCTTGTCAACTGCTGCAATAAACACGCGGCCGTCATCTTCGATGTCAATTTTTACGCCCGTTTCAGCTATAATTTTGTTAATCATTTTGCCGCCAGGTCCTATCACATCTCTAATCTTGTCTGGATCAATCTTCATAGATATAATCTTTGGCGCATATTCTGATAGCTCTGGTCTAGGCTTGCTGATGACTGCATTCATTTTATCAAGTATAAACAATCTGCCAAGTCTAGCTTGCTCAAGAGCTCTTTCTAGAATAGGTCTGTCTATACCTGCTATTTTGATATCCATTTGTATTGCTGTAATACCCTGAGTTGTTCCGGCTACTTTGAAGTCCATGTCTCCTAAGAAGTCTTCCATACCTTGAATATCTGTAAGTATGGCTACATTTTCTTTTTCCTTCATCAAGCCCATTGCTACACCTGCTACAGGAGCCTTTATCGGAACGCCAGCATCAAGTAGTGCTAATGTGCTGCCACATACGCTTGCCATTGATGATGAACCATTTGAAGCTACAACCTCTGATACAAGTCTAATTGCATATGGGAAATCCTCTTCTGAAGGAATCATAGGCTCCAAAGCTCTTTCAGCAAGTGCTCCGTGTCCAATTTCTCTTCTTCCCGGACCTCTCATAAATCTTGTTTCACCTACACTGTAAGGTGGGAAATTGTAGTGGTGCATGTATCTCTTTTGTACTTCTTCTTCAGCTAAACCATCAAGAATTTGTACATCACCCATAGGACCTAGTGTAGCAATTGTCATTGCCTGTGTTTGCCCTCTGGTGAAAAGTGCTGAGCCGTGTACTCTTGGAAGTACTGATACTTCACAGCTTAAAGGTCTGATTTCATCCGTCTTTCTGTCATCAGGTCTAATTCCTTCAACAGTTATAAGATGTCTAACCTGCTCTTTTATTACGTTATAAAGTACTTCGCCAACTTCTTTCATATTATCAGGATAAATTTCAGCGAAGTGATTGGTTGCTTCTTCTTTTACAGCATCAATATTTGCTTGTCTTTCAAGCTTTTCAACTGTTCTAATTGCTGCTAAAAGCTTTTCAGTGGAGTAAGCTCTAACTGCTGCGTCTAACTCTTGGTTTACATCAAACAGCTTAACTTCCCTCTTAGGCTTGCCCACCTTTGCAGCTATCTCTTCGATAAATGCAACAATCTTTTTGATATTGTCATGTGCAAACATAATCGCTTCCAGCATCACTTCTTCAGGTACTTCCTCTGCACCTGCCTCTACCATCATAACTGCATCCTTTGTACCGGATACAACTAGGTGCATCTGACTCTTTTCTCTTTGCTCCATAGTTGGATTCAGTATAAACTCACCATCTATCAAGCCTACCAATACAGAACCTGTAGGTCCCATAAAAGGTATTGAGGAAATTGAAAGTGCAGCTGAAGAACCAATCATAGCAACTATTTCAGGTGAATTGTCCTTATCTACAGACATTATTGTTGCAACTACTTGCACATCGTTTCTGTAGCCTTTTGGAAATAGTGGTCTGATAGGTCTATCTATCAGTCTTGAAGACAATATCGCTTTTTCTGTAGGTCTGCCTTCTCTTTTAATAAAGCCTCCAGGTATCTTACCCACTGCATATAATCTTTCTTCATAATCACAGCTTAAGGGAAAGAAATCTATACCTTCCTTTGGCTTTTCTGAAGCACAAGCCGTAACCAAAACACTGGTTTCACCGTATTGCATAAGTACTGCACCGTCAGCTAGTTGAGCAATGCGACCCATCTCAATACTAAGTGTTCTACCTGCTAATTCTAATGTAAATCTTTCCATTATATACCTCCCTTCGATATAACATATTTCTATATATTTTTTATTATTTCCTTCTTATGTACAAAAAAATCTTACAAAAGTCCAATTTTATAACAAGATTTATTGAAAGTTTTTTGCACTTGTTGCAAAAAACTACCCAAGGCGTTTCAACGAGGCAGAGGGATATATGCTCACCGCCTCTTGCTGAAATCGGAACCCGCCACTTATAGAAGTGGGGGACATATTTTTGCCTCGTTATATTCATATTTAAAACTTTTGATAACACCATTCAAAATTATTCATTTGAAGGAAAATTTATACTGTCTTGAAAGCTAAAACAAAAGAGCGGGATGTCTCCCGCTCTAACTTATTTCTTTGCTCTTAAGCCAAGCTTATCCATGATCGCACGATATCTTTCGATATCCTTTTCTTTTAAGTAATTCTCAAGACCTCTTCTTTGACCAACCATCATAAGAAGACCTCTTCTTGAGTGATGATCCTTCTTATTAGCTTTTAAGTGATCATTCAAATAGTTGATTCTAGCTGTAAGCAATGCGATTTGAACCTCTGGTGAACCTGTGTCACCTTCCTTCATACCGTGTTGCTTTATGATAGCATCCTTTTGTTCTCTTGTTAACATGTTTTTCACCTCCTAATTTATTCACCATAAGCTAAGTGTATCGTTGGTGAATCGATATACTGAGCAAATGGTAATACAACAGATTAGATTTTAACATATATTCTTATTAATGTAAAGAATTATTATAATCCAATCTTGCTTGTATGTCACTATTAATTTGGTTTATTAAATCATTCACGCGATCAAAGCATATTTCATCCCTAAGGCGCTTTAAAAAGTAAACCTCAATATCCTGACTGTATAAATCACCTTCAAAATCAAGTACATGTGTTTCTATGGTTAGAGCTTGCCCCTTAAAGGTAGGGTTAATGCCTACATTTGTAACACTCTTATACATGTAATTGTCTATCTTTGTATCAGTAATATAAACACCCTTCAAGGGAACAATTGCTTCATTGTCAATTTCAATATTCGCAGTTCTAATTCCCATAGCCTTGCCATTTTTCTTGCCATGTATCACCTTGCCTTGAATGCTGTAAGCCCTGCCTAAATATTGAGATGCATCATAAACATGACCTTCACATATTCTGTGTCGAATTAAACTACTTGATACAACTTGATTTTCAACCAATACAGGAGAAACAACCTCTACTTTTACTCCATACTGATTTCCAAGCTGAGTAAGCTTTTCTGCATTTCCCTCACCATTTTTTCCAAAATTATAATTATAGCCGACTATAAGACATTTGGCGTTGAATTTTTCAACTATAATATCATGAAAAAACTGCTCTGTGCTTAAGTTCATAATTTTTGCAAAGTCTTCAAGAAACAATACATCTACATCAATTTCCTCTAATACCTCTGCCCTTTGAGCATTGTTTGTTATCATGAAAATAGGTTTGTCCGGCTTTAAAATTTTTCTTGGATGCACCCCAAAGGTATAAATCATGCTGGTACAGTTATAGCTTTCTGCATTGTGTTTTAACATTTCTATCAGCTTTTGGTGTCCCATATGCACACCGTCAAAGCTGCCCAATGCAATACAATAAGACTTATTTACTGCAGCCTGCTCATACGTATTTATTATTCTCACACCAAACCACCCTCGAATATCTAAATAAACATTTTATCTATCTTAATATATTTTCTATCTTCTTCACTGCTATATTTTATGATACCTAATCCCAAAAACTCGTTGTCGCATACTATTCTTACTTCTGTTTCTGCTTCAAATAGCTCAACATCCTGCAATATTCCCTTGCCGTATATTGGTCCGCCATTTATAGCAGCACTGTGAGCAGTTGTTTTTATTTCTATTATGGGAAGCTCTTTAAATATTATATCAACAGATATCAGCATTTTGTCAATAGTGAGCTCTGTTGCAGCCTTTTCAATTTCTTCCAGTGTATAGCTGTTTTCTATATTAAAGGGAGTACTTGCCAATCTAACAAGCTGCCACATGGCTGCCCCGCAACCCATTTTTTTTCCTATATCGAAGCAAATTGATCGAATATATGTGCCCTTTGAACATTCTATATCAAGCACAACCTCATCTTTCTTGTTATAGTCGACTACTTCAATAGAATAAACCTCTACCTCACGCTCTTGAATTTCAACCGCTTCACCCTCTAGGGCATATTGATAAAGCTTTTTTCCTGCAAGCTTTATGGCAGAATATATAGGCGGCAATTGTTTAATTACACCTCTAAAATCCTGCAATACCTCTTGAAGCTTATTCATATCAATGCTTTCAACGTCTACTGACTCCACAATAGCACCATACTTATCGTAGGTCTCTGTCTGTATTCCAAATTTTATGGTTGTTCTATATTTTTTCTTTTTATCTGTTATATACTGTACAGCTTTTGTAGCTTTGCCCACACATACAGGAAGTACTCCTGCCGCCTCCGGATCAAGAGTACCTGTATGTCCAACCTTTTTCATTTTAAGCTTTTTGCGTACAAAATAAATGATATCATGGGAAGTCATTCCCGGCGGCTTTAGTACATTTATTATGCCATTCATTGTTTTCACCACTTATACTTGTTTTTTGATTGCTTGTAATATCTGCTGTTTTGCTTCTTCCAAGCTGCTCTTTATTGTGCAGCCGGAAGCTCTCGTGTGCCCGCCGCCACCAAATTCTTTGGCAAGGTTACAGACATCTATTTTGTTTTTGGATCGTAAGCTTACTTTTATGACATTTGGCTCTTTTTCCTTCAGAAATATTGCTGCTTCTATTCCAGCTATATCTCTTGCCAGGTTTACAATACCCTCAGTATCCAAATCATCCTTCGTTATATTGTCAATCTGTGCTTTTGAAATGGTAATACAGGATACTTTGTCATCATAATAAAACTCAAGCGACTTTAAAGCTTCCTTCATAAGAAGCACCTTTTCTTTAGGGCTGTTCTGATATACCCTATTGAAAATTTCTGATGGACTTACTCCCGCTATAATCAACTCTGCAGCTATAGAATGAGTTTCCTCAGAAGTATTGCTGTATTGAAACATGCCTGTATCCGTTACGATGCCCGTATAGATGCATTCAGCCATATCCTTATCAATAAAAATACCCATAGATTTAATCAGCTTGTATGCAATCTCAGCTGTGGCAGAAGCATTTTCTTCAACAAGATTAATTTCTCCAAACCTGGTATTGCTGATGTGATGATCAATGTTTACTAATCTTGCATGCTCAGTCAACTGTTTTACTTTACCCAAGCGTTCCAAATCACCACAGTCCATAGCAATGACTAAATCATAATCAAGGTTTGCATAGGAATCAAGTCTTTCTATTTCCCTAGCACCCTTAAGAAATCTATATATCTCTGGTATATTGTCATCTATTACATAAGATACTTCTTTGTTAAGCTTTTTTAAAGCAAGACAAAGCGCCAGAGAGGAACCGATATTGTCCCCATCCGGCACTACATGTGAGGTTATTGCAATTTTTGAGCTTTTATTGATGATATCTGTTATCTGTTCATATATCAAGCTCCATTGCCCCCATCCTTCTTTTTTATTTCACTGAGTATATCCAATATTCTTGCACCATGCTCAATGGATTTATCAAGTTCAAAATGAACTTCAGGATTATTTCTCAAATCTATGCGAGCTCCCAATTCCTTACGCACATACCCTGCCGCACTATTTAAACCTGCCAGGGTATTCTTCTTTTCTTCATCACTACCCAAGACGCTGATAAAAACCTTAGCAAATTTAAGGTCTGGAGTCACTTCCGCTGATATAACACTGCATAACTTTGATATCCTCGGATCCTTAACTTCATTCATAATGATTTCACTTATTACTCTTCTGACTTCTTCATTAATTCTGTCTTTTCTATGCTTTGACATTTCTATGCACCAGCCTAACTATTATTTTCTCGGTACAGCTTCAATTATAAAGCTTTCTATAATGTCGCCTTCCTTTACATCGTTGTACTTATCAAGGTTTAAACCACACTCGTAACCTTTGTTTACTTCCTTTGCATCATCCTTAAATCTCTTAAGCGATGCCAAGCTTCCTTCGTGAACGACTATGCCGTTTCTAACCAATCTAACTGAACTGCTTCTGGTAACCTTTCCGTCTGTGACCATACAACCTGCAATTGTGCCAATACTGGATACCTTGAATATTGTTCTAACCTCTGCATGACCTAACACAACTTCCTTGTATTCCGGTTCTAGCATACCCTTCATTGCTGCTTCTATATCCTCTATTGCATTATATATGACACGATATAGTTTTATATCAACGTCATCTTTTTCTGCAAGCTCTGCGGCTGCTGGCTGCGGTCTAACGTTGAAGCCGATTATGATAGCGCTTGAAGCTGATGCCAACATAACATCAGATTCTGATATTGCGCCAACTCCGCCATGTATTGTTTTTACCTTAACCTCTTCATTGCTCAGCTTCTGAAGTGATTGCTTAACCGCTTCCACTGAACCTTGAACGTCTGCTTTTACAATTAAGTTAAGCTCCTTCATTTTACCTTCTTGGATCTGACTGAATATATCCTCTAAGGACACTTTTTGTGTGCTCTTTTGCTGTTCTTGCTTTTGCTTATCTTTACGCTTCTCAGCTATTTGTCTTGCATCCTTTTCATCATCCATAACCACGAAGATATCACCGGCATCAGGAACTTCAGAAAGTCCTATAATCTCCACCGGTGTTGATGGGCTTGCCTTTTTGAGTCTTTTGCCCTTGTCATCTACCATTGCTCTTATTCTACCGCTGGTGTGTCCAACTACAAAGGCATCCCCTATATTAAGAGTACCTTCCTGTACTAATATCGTAGCTACAGGACCTTTACCCTTGTCAATTTGAGCTTCAATTACAGTACCCTTTGCCTTTTTATTTGGGTTGGCTTTAAGCTCAAGCATTTCAGAGTTAAGTAGTATCATTTCAAGCAGATTGTCAATACCTACTTTATTCTTAGCTGAAACCGGAACCATAATTGTATCCCCGCCCCAATCTTCAGACAATAACCCATACTCAGTAAGCTCTTGCTTTACTCGGTCTGGGTTTGCACCTGGTTTATCAATTTTGTTTATTGCAACAATGATTGATACATTGGCCGCTTTTGCGTGGTTGATAGCTTCTGCTGTTTGAGGCATTACCCCATCGTCTGCTGCAACAACTAATATAGCTATATCTGTTACATTGGCACCTCTGGCTCTCATTGCTGTGAAAGCTTCGTGTCCAGGCGTATCAAGGAAAGCAATTTTCTTACCGTCTATGGTTACGTTATAAGCACCGATATGCTGAGTGATGCCTCCTGCTTCAGTTGCCATGACGTTAGTTTCTCTTATAGCATCCAATAGCGAAGTCTTACCATGATCAACGTGACCCATGATTGTAACAATCGGCGGTCTCGCCTTAAGATCCTCAGGTCTGTCTTCTTCTTCTTTTAACAGCACCTCTTCACTAGATTTATCTATTAGTTTTTCTACTTGAATTCCGAAGTCTTCTGCAATTAAAGATGCAGTTTCAAAATCCAATTCTTGATTTATTGTTGCCATTATACCTAACATTAATAGCTTTTTGATAATCTCAGCTACCGGCTTGCTCATCTTTTCTGCCAGTTCTTTTACAGATACTGAATCACCAATTTTAATAGGCTTCTTAATTGCAGGCTCTTCCCGCTTTGGTAGAGGAGTATTATTTCCATAGGATGATCGACCTTTGCCATGCTTATTAAAAGGTCTGTTGTTGCCATATCTGTTGCCTTGCGGCTGAGTTTTTTGGTATGTAGGCTTTTTGCCTATTCTTTCAACCTTTTTAACATCATCTTTTACTGCTACTTGAACATCTACTTCTTTTTCTTCCTTCGTCTCTTCAAAGTGAATGTTGTTATTCGTACCCTTAGGTGGTTGATTTGTATTAGGTCTCAAAAAGGTAGATCTCTGCGGATTTCCTTGATTAGCTGCATTATTATGTGCAGGCGCTGTACCCTTTCGTTGTTGGTTTTGCTGTGTATTAGGCTGTCTATTTTGTTGTGTATTTTGTTGTGTGTTTTGTTGTGTATTTTGCTGCCTATTTTGCGGAGTGCTTTGTTGTGTATTTGGTCTAGCTTCTATTGGTCTATCATTGGTTCTCTGATTATTTGCATTCGGTGCAGCTTTCACTTGAGCTGCTGCTTGATTGGGAGCTGCCGCTGTTTTTTTTGCCGCTGGTCTCGCTTCTTTTCTGCCTACCTCAAAGTAGTTTCTTATTTTATCTACTTCTTCCGGCTCTAAAGCGCTCATATGATTATGAGCATTTATGCTCAAATGCTCAATTTTCTTAATCAGCTCTTTGCTTGTAGTATTAAATTCCTTGGCTAATTCATAAATTCTCGTTTTATTCATTCAGTTCACCCCCTGATTTTTCCCCGATAGGTGTTATCGGATTTTCAGCAATCAACAATGATTTTATACTTTTTGTAAAATTATCATCATTGATGCCTACCACTGACCTGTTGCTTTTTCCTATGCCAGAGCCTAATTGCTCCTTGTCGCCCCATATATATACAGGTACCTTATAATACTCTGCAGCATTCAAAAATCTTTTTTTTGTATTTTCAGATGCATCCTCCGATATAATCAGCAGCTTTACTTTGCTTTGTCTTATAGCATTTCTTACTACCTCTTCACCGGACACTAGCTTCCCAGCCTTACTTGCCAGCCCCAACATAGAATATATTTTATTCACTCTTATTCAACTGCCCCCTTAATTGCTCAAAGACTTCAGCATCAACCTGTACTTCCAAAGCGTTTTGTACTCTTTTTGCTTTTATAGCTTTTTCGAGGCAATCCATATTTGGGCAGATATAGCAGCCCCTACCGGCTGCCTTGCCAGTCTTATCAATGCTTACGTCATTTGCGGGACTTCTGACAATTCTAATAAGCTCTTTTTTGGGTTTCATTTCATTGCAGCCTAAGCACTTCCGTAGTGGAATTTTTTTTACTTTTTGCATAAGTACTCACTCCCTATTTATTTGCTTGCGACTCACTCTTTATGTCAATTTTCCAGCCTGTAAGCTTTGCAGCCAAACGAGCATTTTGCCCTTCCTTGCCGATAGCAAGCGATAGCTGTGTGTCACTTACAACAACATGAGCTGTGCCTTGGTCCTTATCAGCATTAACAAAGATAACCTTCGCTGGACTTAATGCACTGGCCACCAACACTGCAGGATCTTCGTTCCATTGTATGATGTCAATTTTTTCTCCCTTGAGTTCTTCGACAATGGTCTGAACTCTCTGACCTCTTTGACCTACACATGCTCCTACTGCATCAACATTTGGATCATGTGAGTGTACTGCTAATTTGGTTCTGGAACCCGCTTCTCTCGAGATGTTCTTAATTTCAACAACACCAGTTTGAATCTCTGGAACCTCTAACTCAAACAACCGCTTAACCAATCCGGGATGTGATCTCGAAAGTATAATCTGCGGTCCCTTTGTAGTTTTCTTAACCTCAAGTATAAAGCATTTTAATCTGTCGTTAATGTTGTATTCTTCTGTCATTACTTGCTCTGTTGCAGGTAATACACCCTCAGTCTTGCCCAAATCTACATAAATATTATTCTTTTCTTTTCTTTGTACAAGACCAGTAACTAGTTCATTTTCTCTGGTTATGTATTCATCGAATATGATGCCTCTTTCAGCTTCTCTAATCTTTTGTACTACAACCTGCTTAGCAGTTTGTGCAGCTATTCTGCCGAAATTTCTAGGGGTCACCTTTCTTTCTACTGTGTCCCCCAATTCATAGTTTCTGTTTATTGATTTCGCTTCTTCCAAGCTGATTTCCAGCAGGTCGCTTTCTACCACTTCCACTACTGTCTTAAGAGCATAAACCTCAACCTCACCGGTTTGCTTTTCTATTAGTACCTTAACATTTTGTGCTGTACCAAAATTTTTCTTGTAAGCTGAAACTAAAGCCAAATCAATAGCTTCAAACAATAAATCCTTAGATATTCCTTTTTCTTTAGCAATTTGTTCCATTGCTTGCAGGAACTCTGCGTTCATTGTACTCCCTCCCTTAAAATTTATATTAATAAATATTAACTTCTATTAATCAACGTCTTTAAATACGATTACGGGCTTAATGATGGCAATTTGCTTTTTATCCAATACAATTTTAATGTTGTTTTGATCCAGCTCCACGTTGTCATCGCTATACCCCGTAAGTATGCCTTCTATGGCTTTCTTACCATTTACAGGTGCAAAAAGCTTGGCTTCTACAAGCTTGCCCATGGATTTTTCATAATCTCTTTGAGTTTTTAAAGGCCTCTCTATACCTGGTGAAGAAACCTCAAATATATAAGCACTATCTATAGGATCAATCTCATCCAGCAGCTCACTTACCTCTTCACTTACTAACTGACAATCATCTATAGTAATGCCACCTTCTTTGTCAATGTATATACGCAGGTACCATTCTCCGCCTTCTTTTTTGTACTCTATTTCTACCAGTTCAAAGTTATGTTTGTCTGTTACCGGCTTACAAATCTCAAATACTACATCTTCAACCTTAACTTTGCTCATTCTATACTTCCTTTCTGCATGCTGCACATATCATGACCTAAGGTTTTTAAAAAATAATATGCGCTTCCTCACATTGTTATTTTTACGTGCTATATATGTCTTGAAAAAGATTTATCATTACAAAATCAGTTGAAGCGTCTGATTTCGTATTATCAAATATGTACTTTTCACGACATATGAATTGCGGAAAATATTTCACACTATTTGAAATCAATGTAAAATGTTTAGTGCGAAACATATAATATGCTGTTTATACAATATGTTTGCAATAAACTCTACTGCAGTCATATTAATACAAAAGAGTGGGAAATCCCACTCTGACAAATCGTTAAATAGATTGAATTGCTGTTACAGACATTATGTGTAAAAAATAACAAAAATATTCACACAAAAGATTATAACACTTATTGCCAATCAATGCAAGCTAAAATAAACTAATCTGGCTGCTCTCCGGTATATTCTTAAAACAACCATGGTTTTTTAGGATTTCTATAACTGTTTTACTAACCTTGGTTCGTTCTCTGAACTCATCAATAGAAAAGAAGGGTTCAATTTCTCTTGCTTTTGCTATATTGTAGGCTGCATTGATCCCTACTCCCTGCAAAGCATTTAAAGGCGGCAGTAGACCTGCTTCCGTTACGGTAAATTTATCAGCGGCAGATTTATATAAATCTACCGGCAGCAGCTTGATACCACGGAGATACATTTCATATACAACCTCCAGTAATGTAGCCATATTCTTTTCCTTTGTAGAAGCATTATTGCCCAGCCTATCTATCTCTCTCCATTTTGCCAGCACTGCTTCTTTGCCTTTAATATATAAATCAGCATCAAAGTCTTCCACCTTAACAGTAAAGAAGGTGGCATAAAAGGCTTCGGGATAATGCACCTTATAGTAAGCAATTCTGAAGCTCATCATAACGTAGGCAACAGCGTGAGCCTTTGGAAACATGTACTTAATTTTATTGCAGGAATCTATATACCACTCAGGGACATTTTTTCCCCGCATGGCTTCTATATGTTCAGGGGTTAAGCCCTTTCCTTTTCTAACATTCTCCATGATCTTAAAGGACATTTTAGGTTGTACACCCTTATATATCAAATATACCATTATGTCATCTCTGGTAGAAATAACTTCCTTTAGTACACATATGCCACTTCGCACCATCTCCTGTGCATTGTTCAACCATACATCTGTACCATGAGATAAACCTGATATTCTCGCCAGCTCGGCAAAGGTTGTTGGCATGGTATCCAAAAGCATCTGCCTTACGAACTTTGTTCCAAATTCAGGAATCCCCAGACTTCCAGATTTACAGTCGATATCATCCAAATTAACCCTCAGCGCTTCAGTAGTTGTAAAAAGGCTCATGGTACTTTTGTCATCCAATTGTATATCGGTAGCTTTAAAGCTTGTTATATCCTCCAGCATTTTTATTATTGTGGGCACATCGTGACCCAATATATCCAGCTTCAAAAGTCTGCCACTAATTGAATGATAATCAAAGTGGGTGGTGATAATGTTGGAGTCTGGATCGTCAGCTGGCTTTTGAATAGGTGTAAATTCGTAAATATCAGTATATGCTGGCACAATCATAACACCGCCGGGATGCTGTCCTGTTGTTCTCTTAATACCCGAACAGCCCTTTACCAATCTGTTTATTTCAGCACTATGTACGCTTCGGTTGCGCTCATCATTGTATTTTTTTACAAAGCCATAGGCTGTTTTTTCTGCCACAGTGCCTATGGTGCCTGCTCTAAAAACATATCCCTTGCCAAACAGCTCTTCGGTGTATTTATGGGCCTCAGACTGATACTCCCCAGCGAAGTTCAAATCTATATCTGGCTCCTTGTCACCATCGAAGCCAAGGAAGGTTTCAAAGGGTATGTCATGACCATCCTTTTTGTAATTGCTGCCGCATCCAGGACATGTATTGTCCGGCAAATCTGCTCCAGAAAGTATAGAACCATCCAAGAAAAACTCTGATTTCTTGCAATTCGTGCAAATATAATGGGGTGGCAGAGGGTTAACCTCTGTAATATCACACATGGTAGCTACAAAGGAGGAGCCTACGGAACGTCTAGAACCAACCAGGTATCCGTCCTGGAGAGATTTTGTCACCAGCTTTTGAGCAATCAGATACATAACGGAAAATCCATGCTTTATAATAGAATTCAATTCCTTTTCCAGCCTTTTTTCAACTACTTCAGGAAGTACTTCTCCATATATTGAATAGGCTTTGTTCATGGTCATTTCTCTGATTTGCTCCTCAGAACCCTCGATAATTGGCGGAAATGTATCCTCTGGTATTGGTATGATATCTCCTATTTCATCTGCAATTTGATTTGGATATCTAATTACTGCATTATAGGCTCTTTGCTCTCCCAAATAGCTAAACTCATCAAGCATCTCTTCTGTTGTCTTAAGGTACAAAGGAGCTTGCTCATCAGCATCACTGAAGCCTTGACCTCCCATAATAACACGTCTATAAACTTCGTCCTCAGGATCTAAGAAGTGCACATCCCCTGTTGCTACATAGGGTTTTCCAAGCCTTTCCGCTAATTGAACAATTTTGTCATTTATCTTCTCAAGCTCCTTTGGTCCTGTTACTCTACCATTTCGTGTCAGGAACTCATTGTTGCCAGTTGGTTGTATCTCAAGATAATCATAAAATTTTGCATTGTTCATGATGGTGTTATCGTCTACACCGCTTAAAATATTCTTATAAATTTCTCCTGCTTCACAAGCTGATCCTATAATCAGTCCTTCCCTATGCTGCATTAGTAGGCTCTTAAGTATCCTAGGCTTTTTGTAGAAATAATTTAAATGAGCTAAGGAAATCAATTTATATAAATTCTTGAGCCCCGTTTTGTTTTTTACCAAAAGGATGATATGATAATTTTCTGTGTTTTTAAGGTTTATCTTTTGGGAAGATGTAATGCTGTTGATTTGTTCTACATCCTCTATACCTCTATCCTTGAGCATTTCAATAAACTTTAAGAACATTTGTGCCGT
>MGOS01000014.1:445-3266 GCA_001797185.1 Clostridiales bacterium GWB2_37_7 | reverse complement strand
GCTTATGCTTCTTCAGATTAGGCAGTAGTGTCCTTGAAAGCTGCAACGTATCGATTATAGTATTACTTAAGTCATTACCCAGCTCAAAGGCTTTTGTCCGGATGAAGCCCCAGTCAAACATTGCATTGTGAGCAACCAAGGGACAGCTGCCTACAAAGCTCAAAAATTCCGGCATGATATCCTTTATGGTTCTTTGGCCAGCTACCATGTCATTTGTTATACCAGTAAGCTCAGTTATTTTATAGGGTATTGGAATTTCAGGATTAATAAGGGTAGAATATCTCTCAACTACCTCTTTATTTCTAATTTTTACTGCTCCAATTTCGGTTATTCTGTCAGCTGCTGCAGAGAGCCCGGTGGTTTCTATGTCAAATACAACAATCTCATCATCAAAGGAAAATCTGCCTTCATTAAAAACGATAGGTGCACCGTCATTAACGAAATAGCCTTCTACACCATATAGGACCTTTACCCCTGTTTTTTTGGATGTTTCGTAAGCTTCAGGAAAGGCCTGTACCACACCATGGTCGGTGATCGCAATAGCCTTGTGACCCCAATCCTTGGCGCGCTTTATCAGCTGAGAAGCAGAGCAAAATCCATCCATTGCACTCATACCAGTATGTGCATGGAGTTCAACTCTTTTTTCAGTTGATTGATCCTTGCGTTTACTTTTTTCAACTTCCATTATGTTAATGGGGTATATAACCAATTCCTTTGCATAGGTGTCATATTGCACATCACCCTTGAGCTTCACGTGCTTGCCCTCAGCAATACCCTCCAGCAGCTTGTCAGGGCTTATATCTTCTTTTACGAAAAGCTTAACCGTCATAGAATTTGTAAAATCTGTTATATTAAAGGTTATAATTGTCTTTCCATTGTTTAAGGTTTTGGACTCTACATTAAAAATAGAGCCCTGTATTGTGACTCTACCACTGTCTTGAGTTATTTCATTTATATCAATAGGCGAATCGTTGAAGGCTTTCCCTAATATTACAACTGGTGCATCAGAGGCTTGGCCACTCTCTTTTGATGGCTTATTGATTTTAGCTTGACCGCTCATTGTTGCTGCTACAAGCTTTTTCTCCTCCTGCATTAGATTGCTGTGATGCTCTTCCGCCTTAATGCATTCATTTTCATATTCTACCCTAAACCTACAGTCCAGCTTTAAATAGCTTTGTGCATAGCTTTCAAAGATATCTCCACATTTTTTTGCATTCAAAAAATCAGCTAATATTTTGTTTGACACCTTTATATGAACTATTTTGTCTCTTATTTCTAACTCTGCTTCATTCAAAAAACCCATAAGAGATGGACTGTTTTGATATGCTAACAGCTTAAGCTCTTCCCAATGCTTGTACAAAAGCTCTTCGTGGCTATTATCCTGCTGCCAGTTTTCAATATTGATTTTTATCCCCTTGAGATTGTACGCACTGATAAAGCTTTCTTCTATAGCCTTTATATCTGTAAGCTTTAAATCTTGCTTCAGCTTAAGCGTAATTTCCCAGGAGGAGGATTTTTTAAATACCTTGATTGATTTTATTTCAAAGCTGTCAGAGTATTCTCTTGTCATGCTATTTTTGTTTGCATCCTCTTGCATGCGATCCTCCAAAAACCTATTTTATCTGTTCCTTATTGTCATTGCTGCTAAGTATTTTAACAATGTCCCAATACATCTTAAATCTTGCTTGCATTCCCTTAATAAGTCCTAATTTTTCTTCCTTGGTAACATGAGTCATATCTTCAAGATAGATCTCTTTTGTTCTAATCGAGTTTTTCTCAACAAATTTAGTCAAAGCTACCTCTACTCCATATCTCGTAATGTCTATATTTGGTATTCTATCCAAAAGAGTCTTTTTGACTGCTCTCTGACCAGATAAATATGGAGTAACCTTTTGAGCCAAATCAGTTACTATTCTGCCATTCTTAAAAATGCCTATCGTCATTTCAGCATCATTATTTATAACCGGCATAATTAAATCTTTTACATGTTTTTCAGTTAAGCCGATTAAATCTGCATCAAGAAAAACCACATTTTCATTCGTGCAGCGTTCCATTCCTGCCTTCATAGCGCCACCCTTTCCAACGTTTTCTGCAAGGTCTATTACTTCTATATCGTAGGCAGCAGCTATTTCCGCTGTTTTGTCCGTTGAACCGTCACTTACAACAATTGTTTGAGTTATTTCCTCTACCTTTGTGATACAGTCCAAAACACTTCCTATTGTCTGCTCTTCATTGTAAGCAGGAATAATTGCAGTAATATAACACATCTTTATTCCTCCATTTGTTTGAGAAAATTTATTAGCTCTTCTATTGCGTTTTCTTGTGGAATCTTTTTTACAACCTCACCTTTTACAAATAGAAGAAACTCAGCCTTGCCACCTGCAATTCCGACATCAGCTTCTCTGGCTTCACCTGGCCCGTTAACGGCACATCCCATCACTGCCACAGTGATACGCTTGTCAATTCCCTGCAGCCGATGCTCAACTTCCTCGGCTACCTTGATCAGATTAATCTGGCAGCGGCCGCAGGTGGGACAGGAGACAAAATTGACTCCCCTTTGGCGCAAGCCGAGGCTTTTAAGGATTTCATACCCTACCCTGACCTCATCCACTGGATCGCCGGTCAGAGAAACGCGCAATGTGTCGCCAATGCCGTCAGCCAGCAGGATCCCCAATCCAACGGAGGATTTTATCGTTCCGGAAAAAGTGGTGCCGGCCTCGGTAATGCCGATATGCAGCGGATAATCGACCTTGGCAGATAGCAGGCGGTAAGCGGCAACAGTCTTTGGAACATCTGAAGCCTTAAGGGAGATCTTGATCTC
>MGOS01000014.1:233-367 GCA_001797185.1 Clostridiales bacterium GWB2_37_7 | reverse complement strand
CCGTTCCAGGAGGTACTTCTCCAGCGAACCAGCATTGACGCCGATGCGGATCGGTACCTTGCGCTCGGCAGCCGCCCTGACAACCTCTTCCACTTTCCACTTTTCACCGATATTGCCAGGGTTCAAGCGCAGGC
>MGOS01000014.1:0-138 GCA_001797185.1 Clostridiales bacterium GWB2_37_7 | reverse complement strand
AGAGCCAATGCCGCATCCATATCCGGAACGGCACAACGGATTATCTCGCAACCCACTTCAGCCAATCTGTTGATCTGAGCCATGGTGGTAGGCACATCACGGGTATCTGTGGAACACATCGACTGTACCGAACAGGGG
>MGOS01000013.1:20834-22401 GCA_001797185.1 Clostridiales bacterium GWB2_37_7 | reverse complement strand
CAGAACCGTTTCATATAGTTACTCTGATATATTAACAAAATCAATAGAATTATTCGCTTGTAAAGATAATATAAAAATAGGATGTATGTAATACTTATAAATAATACCAGATACATAAAAAGGAGCCTATAAGGGCTTTTTTTTATGTGTTTTTTTAATTGTATAGGAAAGTATAATTTCCTATACAATGGGGGATTCTCCCCCTTGCATCCGTCGAAGGGAACCATAGGGTTCCTTAGGGTCAAATAGTGCGGCGGGAGACGCATTTTTTAATTGTATAAGAATTGTATTGGAAAAAGCATAAAAAATTTTTATACTTTTTTATAAGATTTTATGCATTGACTGCATAAAATCTTATAGCGAATTATTAAAACATGTTGAGTATTGAGAATATTTGATAAATAATTAAAGTTTTTTAAATGGAAAAATAAAAAATGGGCATCATTGAATTAATATACAGAATTTTTCTTATTTTAATAAAAAGCCTTAGAGCCTTGATTTGACACACTTGTACAATATTTATTGAAGAGATATACTAGTATCAAGCTAGAAATTATAGGAAGGAGCCTTAATATATGTATGCAGACAGCAGAGCCTCTTTTTTAAATGTTACATCCGAAATAGGTAAACTAAAGGCAGTTTTATTGCATAAGCCTGGAAAAGAACTGGAAAGACTTACCCCGGATTACCTAAGCCAACTTCTATTTGATGACATTCCTTGGCTAAAGAAAATGAGAGTAGAGCATGATGATTTTGCAAATATTTTAAGCGAGAGAGGGACACGAGTTTACTATGTTGATGAGCTACTTACAGAAGTTCTTCAGAATACAGAAACAAAGACAAAGTTTGTAAAGGAGCTTCTCGCCACTTGTATAGAAAACACGCAAGAGCTCAACCAGGTTTTATTTGAGCATATTATACAAATGGAAGCAAAGGAAGTGACCGAAATCGCTATCTCCGGTTTGAGCAAGAAGGATATACCGGAAATGAGCAGAGAACGAAGTCTTTCTGAATATGTAAATAGTGATTATCCTCTATATATCAATCCAATTCCTAATCTCTATTTTATGAGAGATCCGGCTGCGGTTATGGGTCAAGGGATAAGTATTAATTCAATGCATACGGATGCCCGAAGAAGAGAACCAATGATAATAAAATATATTTATGACTACAATCCACTTTTCAAGAAGGAAAATTCACCACTCTGGTATGATTACAATATTCCTCACAGCATGGAGGGGGGAGATATGCTGGTACTTAGCAAAGAGCTTGTAGCAATAGGCTGCAGTCAAAGAACCTCTTCTCGTGGAATAGAACATATCGCAAGAAAACTCTTTGATTCAGAAAGTGGAATTAAAGAGGTGTTGGCGGTACAGATACCACCCCTAAGAGCTTTTATGCACCTCGATACCGTATTTACCATGATTGATTATGATAAATTCACAATTTACCCAGGAATACAGGATAAGGTAAGAGTATTCAGGCTTATACCAACTAATAATGGGATAAAAGTAAGTATGGAAAAGAACTTAGTGGAGACACTGAAGAAGAGCCTGAGGCTGCCTTC
>MGOS01000013.1:5025-20825 GCA_001797185.1 Clostridiales bacterium GWB2_37_7 | reverse complement strand
AATTCAAAGCGGTGGAGGAGATCCCATTACTGCAGCAAGAGAGCAATGGAATGACAGTACAAATACACTGGCAATTGCACCGGGTGTTGTAGTGACCTATGGAAGAAACGAAGCCTCAAATGAAGTGCTAAGGCAGCATGGTATAGAGGTTTTGGAAATAGAAGGATCAGAATTGGTAAGAGGTAGAGGCGGTCCAAGATGTATGAGCATGCCTTTGGTAAGGGAAAACCTATAAATAAATATAAAAAGTATAAAGGAGAGATTACAAATGGCAGTAAATTTAAAGGGAAGAAGTTTTTTAACCTTGATGGATTTTACACCATCAGAAATCAGATATATGCTGGATCTTTCGCATGATCTAAAGTCAAAGAAGAGAGCGGGCATATACAACTATTTATTAAAAGGCAAAAACATCGTTTTACTATTTGAAAAGGCTTCAACAAGAACAAGATGCGCTTTTGAGGTCGCAGCACTTGAAGAGGGTGCACACGTAACATTTCTTGATCAAAACAGCTCACAAATGGGCAAGAAGGAATCCTTGGAGGACTCAGCAAAGGTACTTGGAAGATTCTATGACGGAATCGAGTACAGAGGCTTCAAGCAATCGGTGGTTGAAGCCCTGGCTAGGTTCTCTGGAGTGCCTGTTTGGAATGGTTTAACAGACGTTGATCATCCGACACAAATACTTGCTGACATGATGACAATTGAAGAACATATAGCAAAGCCTCTCAGTAAGGTTAAGGTTGTATTTGCCGGTGACACAAGAAACAATATGGCATATGCTTGGATGTATGGTTGTGCAAAGATGGGGATGCACTTTGTAGCATTTGGGCCAAATGAGCTTGCTCCAAGTCAAGAAATAATGGATCAAGTACAAGCAGTTGCAAGAGAAACAGGTGCTGTAATTGAATTCTCTTCTGATGCAGAAGCTGTAAAAGGTGCAGATGTAATATACACTGATGTATGGGCTTCCATGGGTGAGGAAGATCAAATACCGGCCAGAGTGAAGCTGCTTACGCCTTATAAGGTTACATTGGAGCTGCTTCAAAAGACAGGCAATCCGGATGTCATATTCATGCACTGTCTGCCAGCTTTCCATGATTTCGAAACAAAGATGGCAAAGGAAATGAAGGAGCTAGGTCATGATATCAGAGAAGTAACAGACGAAGTGTTTAGAAGCAGACACTCTGTTGTATTTGACGAAGCAGAGAATAGAATGCATACAATCAAAGCGGTAATGATAGCTACGCTATAATTATAGAGGGGGAGAATTTGATGAGTGATGCTACAAAAATAGTAATAGCTTTGGGCGGGAATGCCCTAGAAGAAAAAAATCTACCTCCAACAGCGGAATCACAGCTGGAGGTCGTAAAGAAAACAGTTGAATACTTGGCGGATTTAAGTGTTAAAGGCTATGAACTTGCTATTGCCCACGGCAATGGCCCGCAGGTCGGTAGAATCGTGCTGGCATCAGAGGCAGCAGCAGAAGTGACTCCTGCAATGCCCTTTGATGTTTGCGGAGCCATGAGTCAAGGCTATATAGGCTATCATATTCAACAGGGTTTTAAATTAGCGTTAAAAAAGCGAGGCAAGAATACACCTGTCGTTTCTCTTGTTACACAGGTGGTTGTAGACAAGGATGACCCCGCGTTTCAAAAACCAACAAAACCGATTGGACCTTTCTATACTGAAGAAGTGGCCAAAAAGCTGGAGACAGAGAAAGGCTTCACTGTCAGAGAGGATGCAGGAAGAGGCTGGAGAAGAGTAGTTGCTTCCCCTATACCAAAGAGAATAGTTGAACTCTCTGCAGTGAAGGAATTGTTTGATACTACAATAGTAATCACTGTCGGCGGGGGCGGGATTCCTGTAATAGAAAAGGAAGATGGAACACTACAGGGTGTTGCGGCAGTTATAGATAAGGATTTGGCAGCAGAGAGACTGGCTGAAGATATTAATGCAGATATTCTTCTTATACTTACAGAGGTTGAAAAAGTATCACTAAACTTTAAGAAGCCTGATCAAAAGGATTTAGGAGTGATAACTGTTGCAGAAGCGGAACAATATATCGCAGAAGGGCATTTCGCGCCGGGCAGCATGCTTCCAAAGGTGCAAGCAGCAGTAAAATTTGCAAAAGCGAGTCCAGGCAAAAAAGCAATCATTACTTCTCTCTACAAAGCAGTAGAAGCAGTAGAGGGCAAGGCCGGTACAGTGATCACAATGTAGTTTAAAAACCTCATATCTATGGTGCCAGGCACCATAGATATGAGGTTTTTATTTATGAGTTATATACTTCCAGATCCAATTCTTTTTCGCTGTTTGATACGATTACTGTTCCAACAGCGTCACCTGTAATATTTACAACGGTTCTGCACATATCAATAATTCTATCTACAGAAAGTACTATGGCAATACCCTCTAAAGGAATTCCTATCTGCTGCAATACCATAGCCAGCATTACAATACCTGCCCCAGGAACCCCTGCTGTTCCGATAGAAGCTAAGGTGGCTGTCAATATTATCATTATTTGCTGCTGAAAGGACAAATCAACTCCAAATAGCTGTGCAATGAACACTGCGGCAACACCTTGCATGATGGCAGTTCCATCCATATTAATCGTTGCCCCTAAGGGAATTGTGAAGCTGGATATGGATTCTGGTATACCGAGCTTTGTCTGACAGACATTCAGGTTTACAGGAATAGTAGCATTGCTGCTGGAGGTGCTAAAGGCAACTACCATTACAGTCCAAAACTTCTTGAAGAATTTTATTGGATTTACTTTTCCAAGAATTTTCAAAGCGCCGCCATATACAAGTAATATTTGCAGCAGCAAAACAAAAAGAATTGTAAAAGCATATTTCAACAATGGCAGAAGCACTTCTAGACCTTGTGCTATTAATACCTTTGAGATCAATGCAAATACTCCGTATGGCGCAGTAAGCATAACAATGCCAATAATTTTGATCATTACTTCATTTGCTTGATTTACAATATTTAATAGAGGTTTAGCCCGCTCTCCTATTAAGGTGATTGACACGCCAAATAGAATTGCGAATACAATGATCTGAAGCATATCGCCCTTGACCAGTGACTCAAGCGGGTTTGTCGGAATCATATTTACAAATATGTCCATTACAAAGGGAGCTTCTGCAGCTTTATATTCAGTTGGCAAAGGCATATTTAAACCTATGCCGGGGTTGACCAGATTGGCGAATATCAAGGCTATTGTAACAGCTAGGGCAGTCGTGAGCATATAATATGAGATAATTTTGCCGCCTACCCTACCCAGTTTCTTGATATCACCAATGCTGGCAGCACCACTTATCAAGGAACAGAGTACGAGGGGGACAACGATCAATTTGATGCCGCGTAGAAACACGTTTCCTACAGGGTTCAGCACCCATTTTACCACAAGGTCATTGAAGCCAGCGGTCAAAAATGCGTGAGCAATAATTCCAAAACCTATTCCGGCAATAAGTCCAAATAATACCTTGTTGGCCAAAGACATATTGTTTTTCATGGTTTTCCCTCCTTAATAATATGTTAAATATAATAAGTTCAGCCAAAGTCCTTAAAGTGTATTTAAGGACCTTGCTAAAATATATTAATAATTAAGTAAAAAAATGCGCGGTGCCCTCATATATTTAGGTATAGAGATAGGGAGCCGACTAAAAAAATAATGGCATAAAATGGTTCTCGTCTCATATACATTAATAGAAACAAACTATATATAGGAGGGGGAATCTCATGCCAGTTGAACTAATAAAGAACCCTTTAAAGGTTTGCAAAATAGTTGGCGAAAATGTGTACAGCACTGTAGTAGAAGAAGATATAAACGTACCGGATGTAAACCCTGACGTGTACAAAGTACTTGCTCCGACAGCTACAGTATTGATAAAGGATTGCGAAGTGCTGTCAGACAAAGTACTGGTAAACGGCCAGGTATTGATAAACATACTTTATGAAGCTGATATGGAAGGCAAGCCGATGCATAGCATGGACATATCCGCAAACCTATCTCAAGCTATTGAAATACCAGGTGCAAGAGCAAAGATGAAAGAATTCGTAAACGCTGTTGTACAACACGTTGAGTGTTCAATAATCAACTCAAGAAAGCTCAATATGAGGGTAATAATGGATTTGGGCTGCAGAGTGGAAGAGTTGTTTGACCTAGAGTTGGCATCTGATGTAAGAGGGATTTCGGATATACAAATTCTAAGAGAGTCCTGTAAAATGAAGCAAGTTGTATCCTATAACAAGGATCAGTACAACATCAACGAGCAGCTGGTTATTTCAGCGGAAAAGCCTGCTGTTAATAAGATATTGAAAACTGACTTCAAGGTTATGCTTAAGGATGACAAAATTACAGATGGAAAGGTAGAATTAAGCGGTGAGCTAGGCATAAATGTGCTGTACATAGCAATGGATGAAGACAATTCTATCAACTTCCTCGAGTTTGAAGTACCGTTTAACCAATACATAGAGGTTCCTGCAGCGGAAAGAGGTATGGACTGTGTGACGGAGGTCAATCCGGGGCAATTCTATCTTGATGTAGCAGAAGATGAGGCCGGTGAAAAAAAACTGCTGACAGTTGAGGCAGTTATTAATGTAAATACAAAGGTTTATAAAGAAGCAGAAGAGGAAGCAGTTGCTGATGCATATAGCCCAAGCAATGTAATTGAAATAGGCAAAGACATGGTGAAGATGAATGAGTTTGTAGGCAAGGGCAGATCAAACACAGTAATCAAAGAGAGCATCTCCATCAGACATAGTGATCCAGAAATAGAGCAGATATGTTATGTAAATGCTATACCGGTAATCAACGAAACAAAGATTTTAGATGACAAGGTATTGATAGAGGGTGTTTTGGAGACAGATGCAATTTATATGTCTTCCTTTAGCGGCGAGCCAATGTGCAGCCTGAGAGAGCAAATACCTTTTAGACACTATGTTGATATATCTGGCTTGAAGCTGGGAATGCAGTGCATAACCAAGTGCACTGTTGAAAGCCTGAATTTCTCAGCGATGAACAGCCAGATGATAGAACTAAGAGTCGTGATCAGCATTTCGGCAGATGCCTACAAACAAACTGATAAGAGGCTGGTAAACAGAGTCGAAGAAGTAGAAGGAATAACCTTAGACCAAAGCAGAATTCCTGCAGTTACAATTTACCTGGTGCAAAAGGGTGACACATTATGGAGCATAGCAAAGAGATATAATACAACAGTAGATGCGCTAGTAAAGCTGAATAGCATCGAAAACCCAAGTAAGGTAACATTAGGAATGCAAATAATGATACTCAAAAATGTAAGAGCAGGCAAAGCAAAATAGCAGATCAATCATGCGGGGGGGACTCTCCCGCTTTTTTTTGCAGCTGTCGGGGCTGGTCTCTGTGCAAAGTCCGCAAACTGAGCTACAAAAATTCCCGCTTTTGTTTTCACTTGAAATATTATACAATAAAATATATGACACAAAAAATCTGGAGAGTGAAATAAATGACTTACTCAGTCAAAGCCCCTGCAAAGATTAATTTTGCATTGGATGTATTAGGTAAGAGGCCAGACGGCTATCACGATGTGGCCATGATTATGCAGACAATTGCTTTATATGATACAATAAATGTAAATATTGGAGGGAATGGCATAAAACTAACCTCGGATTCATCGGCAATACCTACGGACGAGACCAACATAGCATATAGGGCAGCGCATTACCTGAGCAAAAAATATAACATAAATGTGGGAGTTCACATTCATATCGAGAAAAGGATCCCTGTTGCAGCTGGTTTGGCTGGAGGCAGTACAGATGCTGCTGCCGTGTTCAAGCTCCTCAACAAAGCATGGGATCTCGGGCTATCTAAAGAAGAGCTTAGGTCGGCTGGTGAGAAGCTGGGTGCAGATGTACCCTTTTGTATACAAGGGGGGACCTGCCTGGCAGAGGGTTTGGGAGAGAAGCTGACTATTATAGATACAATACCGAATTGCTATATTGTACTGGCAAAGCCAAGTGTACAAGTATCTACTAAGGAGGTTTATCAAAGTCTCAAGCTAGATGAAATAATTGAGAGGCCGGATATACCTGCTATGCTGCAAGGGATAAAGGAGCAGAATCTCAAGGAAATATGCAGTAAGATGGGTAATGTTTTGGAAACAGTAACCACTAAGCTGCATCCTATCATTCCTGAACTTAAGCAAAAGCTGATGGAATTTGGAGCGATGGGCAGCTTAATGAGCGGCAGTGGACCTACAGTGTTTGGGATTTTTGAGAACATGTCTTCTGCACAGGCTGCATATAATAATATGAAGACTCTGGTCAATGAAGTATTTATAGTTAAAACCTTTAACGGGAGAGATGAATAATGGATAACATTTTTGAATTAAAGCTTGATCAATATAAGCCTTTGAGGGAAGTTGTATTTGAAACTATGAGAAACGCTATCATTTCAGGTGACCTCAAGCCTGGTGAAAGGCTTATGGAGGTTCAAATGGCGGAGGCATTGGGTGTGAGCAGGACTCCGGTGAGAGAAGCTATCAGAAAGCTGGAGCTGGAGGGCTTGGTTATTATGCTGCCACGCAAGGGCGCTTTTATAGCTGATTTATCAGTGAAGGACCTCACTGAGGTAATGGAAATAAGAGCCTCTCTTGAGGGTCTGGCAGCAGGACTTGCAGCAATAAGAATTGATCAAGAGGAAATAGAAGAGCTGGAAATTAAGGCACTTAAATTTCATAAATCCATTGAAAACGATGATGTTGAAGAGCTTATACTCATGGATTTAGAATTTCATGATGCAATTTTTAGAGCAAGTAGAAATGATAGGCTGATCCAGCTGAACAACAATCTCAGAGAACAAGTACAGCGTTTTAGAGAAATATATCATAAAAAAGTAAACAAATCCAAGGAAACCTCTAAGGAACACTACGAAATGGTGGAGGCAATATCCAATAGGGATTCAGATAAAGCAGAGAAGCTTGCACGTAGGCATATAGAAAATGCAGAGAAATCAATTTTGAAGCTGATGGAAGGTAAACGCACTTAAGGTGCAAGAAGTTAAGATGATAGAACAATAGAAAGAAGGCAGAAATATGAATGTAGTCGTACTTGCGGGAAACAAAAAGGTTAATTCTAATTCTGTAGACAGTTCAAATCATAAGGATATCACTGTCCCAATAGGAAACAAAGCCCTATTGAAGCTTAAGGATAAATATATGATAGAATATATCATCAATACATTAAGACGCTCAGACCGAATAGATAAAATTGCAGTGGTAGGTCCCAAAGATCAGCTTGTGCCAATAATTGGGGACAGGGTTGACTATATTGTTGAAGGAACTGACTCCATTGTAAACAATGGGCTGTTGGCTATGGAGAGCTTCAAAAACGATAAGCAAGTGCTCATAACTACTTCGGACATTCCTATGCTCACAGTGGAGGCTTTGGAGGACTTTATAGACAAGGCCTTGGCGATGAATGCAGATCTATGCTACTCAGTAGTCAGCAAAGCGATTAATGACAAAAAGTATCCTGAGGTAAAGCGTACCTATGCAAGGCTTTGGGAAGGGCAATTCACGGGTGGAAACATATTTCTATTCAATCCCGCAGCTATCGACAGATGTAAAACCTTTATAGAGCAAATGCTGGAATATCGCAAGAGTCCTGCTAAGATGGCAATGGTGTTAGGCTTTGGATTTTTAATCAGAATGGCTCTTGGCGTGCTTACCCTCAATGCAGTGCAGGAAAAATGCGAGAAGCTTTTGGGTATAAAGGGTGCAGTTGTAATATCTGAATATCCCGAGGTTGGAAACGATGTAGACAAAGTAAGTGATATACAATTTGTAGAAAAATATCTATAAATTAAAATAATGTAACAATTATATATATTAATAATTTGAATCCGGTGTGTTGTACACTGGATTTTTTGTTATACTCGTATATTCTGTCCAGATATGTATATATTACCTTTACTCTGCAAAAAATAGCATATCAGAAACACAACAACAAGTTTGGGAGTGGATGAAATGATAAACATAATAATACAAAACATCAAGAATTTTTATGATACAACTGTGTTTTTTGTAATCCTAGCAATTGGAATATTTTTACTCATATGGGATTACCCGATTTTTAAGAATATGAAGCATAAGAATGATACCAGAATCACCTTGGTTATGGGGATTCTATATGTGATTTTGCCATTTGTGCTTTATGCTGTTTCCAGAATATAGGGACTGCAAATACAACTAATACGGAGGTATACCAATGGGACTTTTTACAAGAAGAAAAATGGCAGAAAAAACCAAGGATGAAAGCTACAAAGTACAGAGTACGACAAGTCTTGATGAAAATTTAGAAAAAATCAAGCTTATGCTGACAGATTGTGAAGATATCATATACAAGGAATTTAGAGTCGGAGTAGAGCAGGATCTCAGATTTACACTGATATTTACAGATGGTTTGGTAGACAAACCTTTTATAAATGACTCCATACTGGCTGATTTGATGTATCATGCCAGAGAGATCTCTCCTGATGCACCAGAGCTTAAGGATGAACTTTATAAGCTGGTTCGTTATGGTTCAATACCTTCTCCTGAACTCAAGGAAATAAGAAATCTAGATGATGCGATATTGGCGATACTTACCGGAGACACAGTGATGCTCATAGACGGTACCGCCAACATCATAGTAATAGGCACAAAGGGATGGCCTGCAAGAGGGGTGTCAGAGCCAAGTACTGAAGCAGTCATTAGGGGTCCCAGAGAAGGCTTCACAGAGACCTACAGATTTAATTCTGCCCTGGTACGGAGGCGTATTAGAGATCCGAGACTCAAGCTAAAGCAAATGCAAATCGGCAGAAGGAGTTTTACAGACATAGGAATGATGTATATAGAAGATATTGCAAAGCCTGAGCTTGTCAAGGAGGTTAAAAGAAGGCTTGCTACGATAGATATAGATGCAATACTGGATAGTGGATATATAGAAGAGCTTATAGAAGACAATCCATTTTCTCTGTTTCCTCAAATAAAAGCCACAGAAAGACCTGACAAGGTAGCAGCAGCTTTGTATCAAGGAAAGGTAGCAATACTCATTGACAACACACCCTTTGCCTTGATTGTACCGGCTACCTTTAATGCCTTTTTCCATGCGGCAGAGGATCATTACATCAGATGGATTCCTGCCACGGTATTAAGATTGATGAGATTCATTGCAGGCACATTGTCTCTTATTATGCCCGCTTTATATATAGCGGTTACCTCCTATCATCCCGGGATTTTACCCACTGAGCTGGTGCTCTCCATAGCCGCCGCCAGGGAGGGTGTTCCTTTTCCGGCAGTAATAGAGGCATTAATTTTAGAGCTTACCTTTGAGCTATTGCGAGAAGCCGGCGTAAGACTGCCGACTTTAATAGGAGGTGTTGTAGGTATAGTAGGTGGTTTGGTTATAGGTCAAGCGGCAGTAGAAGCGGGAATCGTAAGCCCTATTATGGTAATCATTGTTGCAGTTACTGCAATTTCTTCATTTTCCATACCAGATTACAGCTTTTCCAATGCATTTAGATTATTTAGATTCCTGCTCATATTTGCAGCTGGATTCTTAGGACTATATGGAATGATATTGGGGTTGCTGCTGATGATAGGTCACTTAGTCAGACTAAAAAGCTTTGGGACTCCTTATTTATCACCCTTTGTATCCTTTACAGCCAGTGATCTAAAAGATACCTTTGTCAGACTGCCAATATTTATGATGAAAAACAGACCTTTGGGTATTGCAAAGGACAAAATCAGAATGGTAAACAACAGGGGAGAGATCAAACAAACCAAAGATGGTTACAACAACGGAGAGGGGGCGGATAAAAATGATAAGAAATAATGATAATATTTCTCCCTATCAGCTGTCTATGATATTAATTATGGCAGTAATAGGAGTAGGGGTCTTTAACTTTGTTCAAATAGCTGCCAAATATGGAGGCAATGATGCTTGGATCATTATGCTGGCAATGGGAGCAGTCCATATACTTTTGGCATTTCTTTTGATAAAGCTAAATTGTCGTTTTCCAGGCAAGACCTTTCCGGAATATATACAGCAGATAATCGGTGTAATTCCAGGTAAGATACTGGTTTTTCTGATATCTTCCTACATTATGCTTAACTTGGCATACGAGGTAAGAGAATTTACAGAGGTAGCCAAAATGTTCTTGCTGCCCAGAACACCTACAGAAATATTAATGTTCGCACTGATATTGGTTTGCGTTTATGTAGTTAGGGGCGGGGTAGAAAGCGTAGCAAGGCTGGCGGAAATAACCTTTCCAATTTTATTCATACCCTTTTTCTTGGTATTGCTGCCTGGATTTACAAGCTTGGATCTGACAAACCTGCTGCCTGTAGGAAGCGAGATTGGTACAAAGCTTACACGGATGGTCCCTCACGCACCTCATGCCTTTAGGGGTATTGAGTATATACTATTTTATATCGGTTTTATGGAAAGACCCCAAAAAGCTTATAAGCCAGTTGCTTGGGGCTTGGTATTTGTGACAGGCTTTTACACCCTGGTATCCATAATTGTACTAAGCGCATTTGGAGCGAAGTCTGCCACCAAATCGATATGGCCTTTGCTTATTTACATAAGAAATATTAATATACCTGGTTTATTTATTGAGAGGCTGGATGGAATTATTTTGTCACTTTGGGTAGTAACTGTTTTTACAACAATAATAACGGGGTTTTTCATCGTGACCTATTCATTTTCCAAGATATTTAATACAAAGGAGCAAAAACAATTTGCACTTCCATTGATGATCATATTATACTACTTGGCATTGCAAGCGGCGGGACTAGCGGAGCTATACCAGTGGGGTGATTGGATATTCAAATATGTAAGCAGCATTTTTATTTATGTTGTGCCTGTATTTGCTCTTGTAATTGCTGCTTTAAGAAGGCTGGGGGTGAAAAAAAGTGAGGATTTTTAAGATCATTGTAATCTTGATTTTATGTGCAATTATACTGACAGCCTGCTGGGATAAAGTGGAGATAGAAGACCGGCTATTCGTACTAGGCATAGGTATTGATAAAGCAAAGGAAGAGGAAAAGTCTCAACCAACCGATCGATATGTTATTAATTTTGCATCACCTATAGTAAGCGCTCTGAAAAATGGCGGTGAGGAAACCTTCAGTACCTACAAAACCATTTCCTCCATATTCGCGCTCGGACTGAATCAAATGTATGAGCGAATAGATAAGAAGCTTTCTTTTCAGCATACTAGGGTGTTAATATTCGGGGAGGATTTGCTCAAGGATGAGAGACTATTCAGGGAAGTGTTGGATGCTGTGGGCAGAGCCCATGATTTTCATAGAAATATGTACGTTTTTGCAGTGCCCGGCAGAGCGGATGAGGTTTTTAAGATAAAGCCTAAATTCACAAGCATATTAGCAATGTATGTATCGGGAATTGCCGAAAACAACCTGTATCAAAGCAGCATTTACAAAATGCCAGCATATCAAATGTATGACAATCTTATTAACACAGAGGGGGATACTGTAATCCCAACGCTGAGACCTTCCAAGGAAGAGGCTAAGGTTTCCGGAGTAGGGATCATCAAAGACTACAAGCTTGTGGGATATCTGGATGATAAGGACAGTGAGACCTTGAACTGGCTCAATAATAGCGCCAATGGCGGCATCATAGCAGGACAGCACAAGGGTGTTGAGGTACCTTACAAGTATAATGACTTCAATACGAAGCTGAAGCTAGACAAGGTAGAGGGAGATAAGATATACCTTACCTACAATATGGAGGCTGAGGGCAGCGCAGAGGAATACATTTGGAATCAGAGCCTGTTGGATCAGAAGCTCTTAGATGATTTAGAAGATAACCTAGAGAAAATCATTGAGGAGAGAAGCAAAAGCGTGGTTGATAAGTTCCAAAAGGAATTCAAGGTTGACCTAATAGGTGTGGCAGAATACTTGCGTAAGAACCATTCCGAAATATATAAAGCTATAGAAAAGAACTACGAAAGCTTTTTTGAGAGCAATATAGTGATCGAAATTGAAGCCAAAGCAGCAATCAGAAGAGTTGGTACTATAGAATAGCAATACAAAATTAAGATACCAGCATTGCATAAAATTCTCAGCTAGTGACAATAATTGAAATGTAGGGGATGCTGTCTACAGCATCCCTCGTGTTACAAAGGAGGAATATAAATGAAAACCTGGATGAAAAAAGCTGGTCCTTTCTTATTGGTACTATTTTTTACATTTGGAATCATAAATTATGTTTATATCAATGCCGATAGAGAATTATCTGATGTAGCAGACAAGCTGATAAGACTTCATGTAGTGGCAAATAGCGATTCTGTGGAGGATCAGGACTTAAAGAGAAAAGTAAGAGACGAAGTAATAAAGCAAATGTCTCCAAGCTTTGAAGGGCTAAAGGACGTAAGTCAAGTAAAGCAAGTAATTTTAGACAATTTAAGCTTGATTGAGCAGACAGCAGCCAAGGTGGTGGCGGAAGCTCAAAAAGGCTATGGTGTCAAAGTTGTATTTGACAATTTTGACTTTCCGACAAAGGAATATGGGAGCTTGACACTGCCTGCAGGCAATTACCAAGCCCTAAAAATCGTACTGGGAAAGGGTGAGGGCCAAAACTGGTGGTGTGTGATGTTTCCACCCTTATGCTTTATAGACATTGCACACGGCGTAGTGCCGAAGCAGACCATGGAACAGCTCAAGCTGAGCTTGTCAGAGGAGGAATACAGACTGCTGACATCTGCTAAGACTGAAGAGGAAGTTCCGATTAAGCTAAAGTTTAAGGTAGTAGAAATAGTCAGATCTATGAATATGAGAATGGCAAAGATAGGACAATTATTTAAGTTTAATTAAGTATGTAGGGGCTGGTCTCTGTGCTAGCCCGCCAAAAGCAGATATTATATCTGCTTTTTTAATGCAAAAAAATCAAAAATTGCACATCTATGAAAATATTGTAAAGCCTTAAAACCCTAAGCAATGAATAATTATCTAGGCTTTACAAAAAATAATTTTAGGAGGTGTGCGTATGTTTAAAAACAAATTACAAAAATTCATTCCATATATAATTATCCTACTAATCTATACATCCTTCGGATTTTTGTCATATAATGATTTTTTTACAGATAGAAACTTTAGCGATACTGCCTCATCCTTGATTGTTAAATATGGCTCCAGAGGTACAGAGGTGAAAACAGTTCAGACCAAACTAAAAAGATGGGGCTATTATAAAGGAAGTGTAGATGGAATCTTTGGCTGGAAGACAAGAAGTGCTGTAGTCACATTTCAAAAAAAGAATGGACTGAAAGCGGATGGAATAGTAGGAACTGCAACATCCAAAGCACTAGGAATTCCCGTTAAGGCAGCAACAACCTCCAGAGGAACCGTAAGTAGAAGCAATGAGGTATACACCTTGGCGCAAGCTGTAAATGGAGAAGCGAGAGGTGAGCCTTATATAGGTCAGGTAGCAGTGGCTGCGGTAATTTTGAACAGAGTAGATGATCCCAGATTTCCAAATAGCATAGCAGGAGTAATTTATCAGCCGGGAGCTTTTACTGCGGTAGCAGACGGGCAGATGTTTTTGGAGCCAAATGAGACTGCTTTCAAAGCGGCGAGAGATGCATTAAATGGCTGGGACCCCTCCGGTGGAGCGATATATTACTTCAATCCTGCTACATCAACAAGCAAGTGGATATGGTCGCGACCCGTAATCAAGGTTATCGGCAAGCACTATTTCGCTAAATAGGAGGGTATACAACATGAAGCTATTTAAAATGCAGTTATCCAGAGAGCAATATCATAAGGTTATGGTGGTTCTTGCTGCTATGCTGATTCTCTCCGTTTTTTTTGGCTATAATACTTGGAAGGAAAGAAAGCAGTATCAAACCTTTCTACAAAATACATATCAACGTGAATTTAGAGAAATGGTTACAGACGTTGAAAACATCAAGGTGCTGCTGGATAAGGTAGAGGTTACAAATTCTACTGTACAAAGCAATGCACTTATGACACAGGTGTGGCGTCAGGCATTATCTGCAGCAGAAAACTTGGGGCAGCTGCCCATAAGCCATAGCGCCCTTAGTAAAACAGCTAAATACCTATCTCAAGTTGGAGATTTTTCCTATACCATTGCCAAAGAAAATGCGGCGAATAAGATGATGTCCGAGGAAGAGTTTAACCAGATTGATAAGCTTAATAGCTATTCCGGCAAGCTTTTAAGCGAGTTATATGATATGGAAAAAGATGTTTCACAAGGTAAAATCAGATTTGGAGAAATGCGTAAAAAGGGCAAGCTGATCCTAAAAAGAGCTTCGGAGAATGCAGTAGATGTTAAGTTTGGTAAAATGGATCAAACCTATACCAATTACCCTGTGCTTATATACGATGGACCTTTTTCAGAAAACGTTATTGGGGGAAAAGCAAAGGGCTTGGACGGGGAAAGGATTAATAAAGAAAAGGCTCTTGCAGTAGCCAGGAAGTTTTTGGGTGCCGATAAAGTGGGCGAAATAAAGCAGGTAAGCTCAGGCAGCGGCGTTATACATACCTATGGATTGCAGGCAATACCTAAGGGCGGCGAGGAAGACTATCAAATTAACATTGATGTGACCAAAACAGGCGGGCATGTATTGTGGATGCTGAACTCAAGAGATGTACTGGAGAAAAACCTATCAAATGAAGAAGCGGCCAAAAAGGCAAAAGAGTTCTTAAAAAAGCAAGGCTTCGGTGAGTTGGTAGAAAGCTACTATCTCAATGAAGACAATACTACCATGATGACATTTATCGGTGTGACCAAAGAAGGTGTGCTGCTTTATCCAGATCTACTGAAAGTAAAGGTAGCCTTGGACAATGGTGAAGTTGTAGGCTTTGATAGCTACCATTACCTAATGGCGCCCAAAAATAGGAAGAATCTGACTCCAAAGCTGACAGAGGCTCAAGCTAAGGCTAAAGTCACTCAAAGATTGGAAATAGAAAGAGTAAAGCTGGCAGTTATTCCTTTACCGGGAAATCGTGAAGCTTTGACCTATGAATTCAAAGGAAAATACAAGAACAATGACTTTTTTGTTTATATAAATGCAGAAAATGGAAATGAAGAAAATATCCTGCAAATCATAAAGGATGAAAACGGAACTTTGACGCAATAGAAAAACAATATTACTCATTTTGACCACCAATTACAAGATATAAACTTTTCAAAATTGCAGATAATAATATTGACAGCATAAACAGCTGTCTGGAAAGTGTTATATAGAATATGAATAACACTATGGAGGGTGAACGATGAGTAGAAGAGGATTAATGTCAGAGAATTTAAAATACGAAATTGCAAGAGAGCTTGGTGTTGACAGCATCGTAAAAAGCGAAGGCTGGGGCGGCGTAAGCTCAAGAGACTGCGGCAATATGGTAAAAAAAGCAATCGAGATCGCAGAAAAGAATATGGCTCAAACAAGATAACAAGCAATATAAAAGGCTGGCAAAAATTTTGCCAGCCTTTATCTTCATTTTATGGTGCCAGGCACCACAAAATGAAGATATTGAACAGCATAGATAAAGACGGCTAACCAGGTAAAACACCTGGTTATTTTTGTATTTTTATGAAAATGAGAGGGACTGGGGTGCTTCTTCAGTGGTCTCGTAATTTCCCCCCTTCCCTTTTAATGATATTGATAATTTCTTATTATTGACATTGATTCTCAATGATGCTACAATCTAATTGAGAACAAATATTACAGAGGTGATTTTAATGAGCATTAATGATTTAAGACCAGGACAAAGTGCAGTAGTACATACAGT
>MGOS01000013.1:0-5013 GCA_001797185.1 Clostridiales bacterium GWB2_37_7 | reverse complement strand
TTACAGTAAAGACGATCGCTCCTCTCGGGGATCCGATTATTATAAATTTAAGAGGCTTTGACCTTGCGATAAGAAAAAAGGATGCAAGATCAATACAGGTTAAGGGGGCATAATATGATAACAGCAGCGCTCGTTGGCAACCCTAATGTAGGCAAAACCAGCCTTTTCAATATGCTAACCGGTTCGAATCAGTATGTTGGAAATTGGGCGGGAGTTACAATAGAAAAAAAAGAAGGCTATGTCGGTGACAAAGCAAAAATTGTGGATTTACCTGGCATATATGCAATGGACACCTTTTCAAATGAAGAAAAAATATCCAAGCAATTTTTGATGGAAAGTAATGTTGATGTAATCATTAATATAGTTGATGCATCCAATCTCAACAGAAATCTGTACCTGACTACACAGCTGAAGCAGTTTGGAAAACCTATAGTACTTTTACTTAATATGATTGATATAATTAACTCAAGAAATATTAAAATCAATTATGAATGGCTTTCTGAAAAGTTAGGTGTTACTGTAGTACCCATATCGGCATCAAAGGGAATAGGAATAGACAAAGTAAAAGAAATCCTTGCTAGGGATAATTTTTTTAGAGATACAAATGATAACGATTATCAATTTAGTGAAGAAAAAGAAGCCTATGCATTTATAGAAAACGTTTTAAGAGAGTGTATAATACAACCTGAGAAAAAAGTTTCTTCAGTCACAAATCGGCTTGATAAAATATTTTTAAACAAATTCTTGGCTTATCCATTATTTCTTGCAATACTTTATGTTATTTTTATGTTTACTTTCATCTGGGTAGGTCAACCGCTTTCAGATGCTGTTGACAACTTTCTTACAGGAAAATTTATTCCTTTTGTAGATATAATGCTTTCAAACAGCAGCTCATGGTTTAGATCGCTGATTATTGACGGAATAATATCAGGTGTTGGATCGGTAATCGTCTTTCTTCCCCTTATACTTACTTTGTTTCTCGGCATATCCTTTTTGGAGGATAGCGGCTATATGGCAAGAGCAGCGTTCATTATGGACAGAATAATGAGAAAAATGGGATTGTCCGGCAAGGCGTTCATACCTCTTGTAATAGGCTTCGGTTGTTCTGTGCCGGGAATCATGTCAGCTCGTACCTTGGAAAGTGAGAAGGACAGAAAACTGACAGCGCTGTTAGTACCTCTTATGTCATGTAATGCAAGGCTACCTGTATATGCACTTTTTGCTGCTGTATTTTTCCCGAAAAATACCACGGCAGTAGTCTTTTCACTATATATACTTGGAATAGTAGCAGCTTTTGCAGTAGGCTTGATTTTTAAGAACACGCTTTTTAAGAAGGATGAAGAACCATTTCTGATAGAGCTGCCGGAGTACAAAATGCCGGAGCTCAAAAATCTATTAAAAAATACATGGGAAAAGGGCAAGTGCTTCCTTGTAAAGATGGGTACGATCATATTCTCTGCTTCCGTTGTGGTTTGGTTTTTGTCGAGCTTCAACTTCACGGGACTAACAGATATTAACAGCAGCTTCCTGTCTTATATTGGAAAACTAATAAACCCTATTTTCATGCCACTAGGCTTCGCCACATGGCAGAGCTCTGTAGCCTTACTTACGGGAATTATTGCAAAGGAAGTTGTGGTTGGAACTATGGGAGTCCTCTATGGTGCCGATTTGAGAGCGATATTGCCTAGTTACTTTACACAGATTTCGGCATATGGCTTCCTGGTTTTCGTATTGCTTTATACACCATGTATTTCTGTAATCGCAACAATTCAGAAAGAATATGGAAAAAAGATGATGCTGATATCGGTGACTTATCAGCTCGTCCTGGCATGGATTGCAGCATTTATCGTATACAATATTGGTAACTTGATATTTTAGTATTGTGGAGGGAGTTATATGTTTATTGAGATAATCATAACGTTGATAATAGTAGCTGTTGCAGGGTATTTTCTTTTCAAAACCATTAAGAAAAGCTCTTCAGGAAAATGCACCAGCTGTAAAGATGACACAAAGAATAGCGCTTCAAGCTGTTCGAGCTGCAAAGAGAATTAAGAGAAAGCTCCGAACTGAACATATCTAAAGGGATATAGTAAAACTTCATTTTGTGGTGCCAGGCACCACAAAATGAAGTTTTTGAATTTATTGTATTTTTGTACCTTCTGCAAGCTTTTCATCAGGGGATATTATAATCCTTTCTCCTTCATTTAGACCTGAGAGAACTTCCACACGTTCGTCACTTTCCAGCCCCGTCTCGATAGCTCTAAGCTTTGCTACACCATTTTCGTTTACAAACACATGATCTTTTTCTTGATATTCAAATATAGCCTTTTCATCGATTAACAGGGTGTTTTCCTTACTTGCTGTAATTATTTTAACTGTCATATCATAGCCTGCTTTAAGGCCTGGGACGTTTTCATTGAAATCAATCTCTATTTTTACTCTTTTTTGCTGAATGCCTAGCTCCGACATCTTGCTAAATGCCTTTGGATAAAGCTTCCGCACAGTTCCCTTTACTGCCTTGACTCCCAAGTCTTCGTTTTCAATTAATACAATTGAGCCTACTTTGACATTGGCTATATCATCAACTAAAATATCGCTTTCCAGATATATGCCGTTTTTATCCCCCACCTCGAAGATGAGCATACCGGGCTGTAGGATTGCGCCTTTTTCTATATTTCTTGTCAATATGATTCCATTAATTGGTGAAACAACATTTAGGTCTGTACGCTTCTTTTGTAAAAGTCCGATATTTGCTTGAATTCCTGCCAGCTGAGCTTCAAATTGCTTTTTTACATTAACGGATACGCCATTTTGCACCAAAGCTAAATTGCTTCTCGCAGCTTCCAGACCTGCTTCCGCTGATGCCAGACTAGCTTGGGAGCTTTGATAAGTGTCCATGCTTATAGCGCCGCTTTCATATAAGGCTTTGTTGTTTTCTGCCATTCTTTTCGCTTCATTATAAGTTATTTCAGCAGATTGGACTAGTGCATTAAGCTTGCGTATTTCTGCAGCACTCACTGGTTCCTTTGCTGCTGCATATTGTGCGGCTATAAATTGCTTTTGTGCCTCTAAGCTCTTGATTTGAAGCTCTATAGATTGAGCATCTGTTCGGAGAAGTACATCGCCGGCTTTAACCTCTTGACCTATTTCAGCCATAACTTCCAGGACCTTGCCACCCTCTGTGGAATAGATGGCGGTTTCATTTTCAAGCTGTACAACTGCTGTTTCTTCAATGAATTCTTCGATGCTTCCTTTTTCAACAGCTCCCATATCTACAGTAATTGCTTGTTTGTTTGCCGCAAAGCTGTATGCTGCAATGGCAATTATCACTACAAAAAGTCCGATCCATATGATTCTCTTCTTCATTTCTAATCCTCCCTAAGAGATGCGGCTCTTCAGCGCATCAATGAAATTTAAATTGTAGATCTTTTTCCTGGTAGCCAGCTGTGCAATGATTACAAAGGATATTGTAGCAATGGCTGCATAAATGAATATTTTGGGTGTTATTATAACGGGTAAGGTTATCATTTCAGAGCTGAAGGACTGTGCCATCCCATTTATCATGCTCATTCCCAAGGGGATTCCCAACAGTATTGCAATAACTGTCATAAGGGTATTCTCTTTGCTGATCATCCTGTAAATATCTCTTTTATCAAAGCCTAAGACACGCAAGGATGCAAATTCCATATTACGTTCTGATATTCCTATGATCGTAGCATTATATATAATTGCAAAGCCTAGAATGCCTCCAAAAAGTAAATAAAACTTGGTCGCAATATTCATGGTATCTAAGTACTCTAAAAATGCATTTTGTATATCACTGGAAGAACGAACAGCAGCAATGTTTTTTACATCCTTTAGCTTTTCTTTGATATCATCCGTAGAAGCGATGGAGACACCGGTAATCATTTCCTTATCAACCAATAAGCTCTGCATTGCTTCTAAATCCATAAAGGCATTGATACCAAGGTATTGCTTAACAACTCCGCTGACCTCTATCTTAATATCCTTTTTGCCGGGAATAAAGTTTTTGATGGTTACATAATCCCCTTTTGTTACACCCAGCAGCTTTGCCAGTGCCTCAGTAACAAAAATCCCCTTTTCCGATAGATAGACTTCTTTGTCTTTCATATCTCTAAACTCATAGAAGTCGGTGTTCCGAGGCATTCCGATAATATTAACAGCCTTTTTTCTCCAGCCGTTTTTCAGCTCAAAGGGATATTCAAGCTTTGGCTCCATTTTGCTGGTATCAATAAGTTGATTCAAATCCTTAAGGATATTTTTGTTCATGGGACGTGCAAAATCAATATTGTAATCCATTTTTTGATATTCGCCGTATTGAAGATTGAACATAGTTGGCATTGCTTCTCCCATATATAAGGGCACTGCGTTGATTGAATATGTCAAGGCCAAGCCCAATACTAAGAAGATAAATCGTCGTTTGGTACGCATTATATTCCGTATTACCATTTTCCAGCTGAAGGACAGCCTTCTCCAAAAGAAACCAATTCTCTCGAGAAGTATGCGTTTTCCTGACTTAGGCGCTTCCGGCCGCATAGAATCTGCGGGCAATATGTGCAGCACTGTTCTTGCACCCAGTAGTCCTGAAGCAATGCAGAAAATGCTGGTTAATATGATAGCCTTGAATATGAAGGAATAATAAACATTAATGGTCACAAAAGGAATATTAAAATACGATACAAATACTTGACTTAGGGGTCCGGACAAAAGGATGCCTCCTATAATACCGATGGTGGAGCCCACCAATCCGATTGCCAATGCATATTTGGTATAGTGGGAGAGGACATCGAGGTTACTGTAGCCCAAGGCCTTTAAAACCCCGATAGCCATCCTGTCATTTGCAACAATTCTCGATAGCATAATTACGATGATCACTGCTGCAACCATCAAGAACATAACGGGAAGGACATTTGACATTTGCTCGATTCCGTCAATTTTTTGTACCAAAACGCTGTTGCTTAATTGGTTTTCCAGCTTGGTGATGCGTTTAAC
>MGOS01000012.1:84308-86694 GCA_001797185.1 Clostridiales bacterium GWB2_37_7 | reverse complement strand
TCCTTGAATACATCTTCTCCCTGAAACAAAAAGGCAGCAAGCTTTGTTCTAAGGTCCGTTTGATTTAATTCTGTGTACTCATCCCATATTTCATCTATTACAAGCTTACCTTGACTTAAATTTTCCTGTTCTTGATCGTAATAACCCACATTTACATTTGTTCCAAAACGAATATTCCCTTTGTCTGCGCTTACAATGCCCATTATCATTTTGAGCAAAGTAGTCTTTCCTATGCCGTTAGGTCCTAGCAAAGCTACTTTTTCACCTCTTTTGATTTCAAAGCTTACATTTTCAAATAGCTGTCTGTCGTAGGCTTTGGCTGCATCATTTACAAATAATACATCATTGCCGCTTTTTACACGAGGTTCAAAGGTGAATTTAACACCCTTGGGAGTGGATAATGGCTTATCCATAAGCTCCATGCGATCTAGGGCTTTTTCTCTGCTTTCAGCTTGCTTTATGCTTTTTTCCCTATTGTATTGCCTAAAACGATCGATTATTGCCTTCTGGCGTTCTACTTCTTTTTGCTGCTGCGCGTAATCCTTCATCAGCTCTTCCTGGCGCAGCCTTTTTAGTTCTACATATTTGCTATAATTGCCGTTGTACTCTACAAGGGTTTTGTTTTCTACTTCGAAGGTTTTTGACGTTACAATATCTAAAAAATATCTATCGTGGGAAATGATAAGAACTGCACCTCTCAAACCTTTCAGAAAGTCCTCCAACCACTCTACGGATTGTATATCCAGGTAGTTAGTAGGTTCGTCCAGCAGCAGTATATCAAAGTCTTGCAGTAATATTTTACCCAAGGCAATTCTTGTCTTTTGGCCTCCGCTTAATATATTGACCTTCTTGTCAAAATCTTCAGGACCAAAGCCTAAGCCCTTTAGAACACCACGAGCAAGGCTTTGATATTCAAAGCCGCGCTGCTGCTTATATTGCTCCTGCAGGTTTGCATAGCTTTTGAGCAGCTGTTCTAGGACGGTGGCGGAATTCTCGGATTCATGATTGCTGATTTTTAACTCCAGCTCATGGATTTCCTGTTCCATCATTATTAAATGACGGAATACAGTAAGCATTTCTTCCAAAATTGTATTGTCAGAGTGAAATTCAAAATCCTGCGACATATAACCAAGGCGTACTCCTTTGCCCAAAAAGATGTCACCCTCATCTTTTTCTAATGCTCCTGTGATAATCTTGAACAGAGTAGACTTACCTGCGCCATTTACACCCACTACACCGATCTTATCGTTATCCTGAACTGTAAAGCTTATATTTTCAATTATTGTATCTATACCATAGCTTTTCTTGATATCTTTTCCTGCTAGTAAAATCATTGTTTCCTCCCGAACCGACTGGCATAATTTTTATTATGCTATGCAGAAGGTTATTAAAATCTACATTATATTGTACACAATATGGATTGAAAAGTATAGTATATACCTGTTTTATGATTATATAAACATCTTTTAGAATTGAGGAATATCAATACTTGATTGACAAAATATTGACATGTCATAAAGTATATTATAAAATTATGTACATGACGATGTGTAAATTAATGTCAACGTATTAATAGTTGTGTTATGGGTACAAATAATAAAGACATAAGTGTATATTTTGTATAATCCATTATGTTAAAGGTAGGGGTGGGTGTATGGAACGATTTAGCAATATTTCAATGGCAGTTGTAAGAAGGCTTCCAAAATACTATAGGTATTTAGAAGAGCTTCTAAACAATGATATCAAGAGAGTTTCATCTCAAGAGCTCAGCAAAATTACAGGGTTTACAGCTTCGCAAATAAGACAGGATCTTAATTGCTTCGGAGGCTTTGGTCAGCAGGGTTACGGATACAATGCAGAAGAGCTTCACAAAGAAATAGGTAAAATCCTTGGATTGGATAGATTATATAAAACAGTTATTATAGGGGCCGGCAACTTAGGTCATGCTATTGCAAATTATTCAAACTTTGGTAAAAGCGGTTTCAAAACGATTGGGATATTCGACGTAAATGAAAAAGTCATCGGTGAGAAGCTAAATGATATTGTAATAATGCATATTGATAAGCTGGAGGAATTTGTAAAAGAGAATAATATTACCATAGGTATAATATGTACTCCAAAGGCCTATAGTCAAGACGCAGCAGACATATTGATAAAGGGCGGCGTACAGGGAATTTGGAACTTTGCACCAGTAGATTTGAAGGTGCCTGATAGTGTAATAGTAGAAAATGTTAATCTTAGTGAGAGCTTGTTTACTGTTTCTTATTTGCTTAAGGAACGTGAAGAATCAAACATCAAGAAAAAGTAGAAATTATTTGCTAAAAGCCTTTTTTAAAATGCATAGGAACGTTTATTCCACCTTAATATGCACGTTCCGTAAATGCAT
>MGOS01000012.1:79234-84288 GCA_001797185.1 Clostridiales bacterium GWB2_37_7 | reverse complement strand
CCTTAATATGCACGTTCCGTAAATGCATTTCATAAAAGGCAACCATTATTTAAAGATTATTTGCTAAAAGCCTTTTTTAAAATGCATAGGAACGTCTAATCCACCTTAATATGCACGTTCCGTAAATGCATTTCATAAAAGGCAACCATTATTTAAAGATTATTTGTTAAAAGCCTTTTTTATAGATTTAATACTATGTATAATGTATAGTGTTAAATCTATATTTATGTCCTTACAAATTTACGAATGATTAGGAGATGACTTTAGTTGGACTTGTTACAAGGTATTATGTCTCTTGATATTGGAGACGTCGTAATGTTTTTAATCGCAGCAGCACTTATTTATTTAGCAGTAGTAAAGGGATATGAACCAATGCTGCTTTTACCTATCGGCTTCGGAGCGATACTTGCCAATATTCCACTTGCGGCAGAAGAGGGCTTAAAGCCTTTGTACATTTTAAAAGCAGCCGGAATCGGTACGGAGCTTTTCCCCCTGCTGATTTTTACGGGAGTAGGCGCTATGATAGATTTTGGTCCTCTGCTCAAAAATCCAAGAATGCTGCTCTTTGGTGGAGCGGCTCAATTCGGAATATTTTTTACCCTATCTTTTGCAGTGCTTTTGGGCTTTGATTTAAAAGAAGCTGCTGCAATAGGTATCATTGGAGCGGCAGATGGTCCTACATCAATATTTGTTGCCAATAAGTTTGCAAAAGACTTGGTTGCTCCCATTACGGTTGCAGCATATACATATATGGCGTTGGTGCCAATTATACAACCACCTGTAATTAGACTTCTTACTACCAAGGAAGAAAGAAAAATCAGGATGGATTATTTTGAACAGCCTGTTTCAAAAAAGGTTAAGATTCTGTTCCCTATCATTGTTACATTCTTTGCAGGTCTTATAGCGCCTGCCAGTGTTTCCTTAGTTGGTTTCTTAATGTTTGGAAATCTTTTGAGAGAATCAGGAGTTACTGATAGGCTGTCAAAATCAGCTCAAAATGAATTGGCAAGCTTGGTGACAATTTTACTTGGTATAACGATTGGTTCCACTATGACGGCAGAAAGCTTTTTGAATTGGCAGACGCTTTTGATCATTAGCATGGGCTTACTGGCCTTTGTATTTGACACTGCAGGTGGTATTTTATTTGCAAAGGTTATGAACATGTTTAGTAAGAATAAAATTAATCCAATGGTAGGAGCAGCAGGTATATCAGCCTTTCCGATGTCAGCAAGAGTTATTCAGAGAGAGGCACAGCTGGCAGATCCTACGAACTTCATCCTTATGCATGCTGTAAGTGCCAACGTTGGCGGGCAAATTGCATCTATCGTTGCAGGCGGTCTGATACTTGCACTTGTAGGTTAGGAGGGGATTGATATGAATGAGTTGTTTTTTGATAGCTTAAGAGTTATGGGTCTTGGTATGCTAGGTATATTTGTTGTGGTAGCAATATTCTACTTTACTATAGTAATTCTAGGTAAGCTTTTACCCTATGAGAAAGAGTAGCATGAAGCTCCTTGCGTTGTCGCAAGGGGCTTTTCTATACTGTGGCATGCCTTCGTCATCCCGTGATTACTGGTGTAATTAGTCTTTGTTTGTGATAAAATAATAATAATCTTGTTATAAGAAATTTCGGAGGTATTGCTATGCAGGTATATGCTTTAGTAGGTTCCAGTGGTACGGGTAAAAGCTATAAGGCTTTTGTTGTAGCATCTGAAAGAGGAATAGAATATATCATTGATGACGGGCTTTTGATAGGCGGTACCAGAGTATACGAAGGGAAATCTGCCAAAAGGGAAAAAACCAAGCTGGCTTCCGTCAAGCGTGCACTTTTCAAGGAGGATGAACACAGAGAAGCAGTTAAGGCTGCGATTCAAAATCTGAAGCCGGAAAAAATAATGTTAATAGGCACCTCTATCAATATGATTGAGGAAATAAGAAGGACACTGGAGCTGCCACAGCTGCATGAAATCATACCTATTGAATCCGTTTCGACGGAAAGAGAAATTGAATTGGCTAAAAAGTCCAGAAAAGAAGATGGCAAGCATGTAATTCCAGTGCCGACCTTGGAGATAAAAAAGGACTTTTCGGGATACTTTATTGATTCTCTCAAAATATTTGCAAGAAAAGGCAAAAATACAGCGGTAGAAGAAAAGACCATCATACGTCCTACCTTTAGCTATATGGGCAAATATGAAATATCCAAAAATGTATTGGCGCAAATGATCAATCTCTGTGCTGCCAAGGTGGAAAGAATCCATAAGGTTATGAGGGTAAGGATTGAGAATAAATCCAATGGCATCCAGATTATTATAGATGTCTCTGTAAAGCTTGCAACTCGAATTGACCTGATTATGGGGGAGTTTCAAAGGCAAATTATTGAAGATATAGAGTACATGACGGGCATAAATGTTTTGCGTGTAGATATTACCGTTAAAGGTGTAGTGAGGTAATATAAATGAGGGTTGTTGAAATTCAGAATGGGCTTCTGCTTGAGGACGTACAACACTTTGATGCTCGGAATATTTTTGAGTGTGGTCAGTGCTTTCGCTGGAAGAAGGAAGCTGACGACAGTTATACCGGTGTAGCTTATGGCAAGGTGCTAAATGTAAAATCAGATTATGATCATGGTACTGTTGTGCTAAACAATACGACTAGGGAAGACTTTGAGGAAATTTGGTATAGCTATTTTGACCTGGGTAGAGATTATGGAAGTATCAAAGAAGCGCTTGCACAAGATGAAATTCTAAAGAGTGCCATAGAATATGGAAGGGGTATACGGATTTTGAACCAGGAGCCCTGGGAGCTGCTGATATCCTTTATTATTTCTGCCAACAACAACATTCCCAGAATATCAAAAAGCATCGATGCTCTTTCTCAAATGTTTGGTGAAGCGATAAAGTACTCAGGGAAGCTGTATTACAGTTTCCCTGCAGTCAATAAGCTTGGACAGGCTGAATTGAAGCAGATAGATATGTGTGGAACAGGCTATCGATGTAAATATCTATATCAGACATCCAGAATGATAAATAGTGGGGAGATTGACCTGGAAGCTATATCTAAGCTGCGTACGGAAGAGGCAAAGAAGGAGCTGCTGAGGCTTTCTGGAGTAGGGCCCAAGGTGGCGGACTGTATCCTGCTTTTCTCAATGCAGAAGCACGATACTTACCCAATAGATGTATGGGTCAAAAGAGTGACAGAGCATTTTTATATTCATAGGGATGTATCAATGATGCAGATTCAGGAATTTGCAAAAGAAAGATTTGGCAAGCTGGCAGGCTTTGCGCAGCAATATCTATTTTATTTTGCCAGAGAGCAAAAGATAAAATAGTAGGGGTACACCCGCGTGTGTACCCGCAATCATATACATACGTAGGGGATGCTGCCTACAGCATTCCGTTTAATTGGGGAGGATTACAAATGATTTTATTAGGTTCTGCTGTAAACGCAGCAGCGATTATTGTGTGTGGAATTATAGGGAGCTTTCTAAAAAAAGGTTTGCCCAAGCGTTTTGGAGATCTGGTCATAGCGGCTTTGGGTTTTTTTACACTTATGCTTGGCGTCAACTTTGCTATGAAAACAGAGTACCCGCTAGTGGTAATATTTAGCTTAGTTATAGGAGCGGGACTTGGTGAGTGGATAGATATCGAAAAAAGAATGGATAACATTGGAAATATGGTTCAGGATAGATTAAAGGGCTTTAAAGGGGATTTTTCGAAGGGTTTTGTTACAGCAAGTTTGTTGTTTGTAGTAGGCTCTATGGCAATAATGGGATCTCTACAAAGTGGTCTCACCAATGATCATCAAACCTTATATACCAAGGCTGTAATGGATGGAGTAATTTCAATAGTATTTGCTTCTACCATGGGAATAGGCGTAGCAGCCTCTGCACTGCCTGTATTTATATACCAAGGCACTATTGCGCTTCTGGCGGCCTTTTTACAGCCATATTTAAGTACTGCTGTGGTACTGGAAATGACCGCTGTCGGTGGCATACTGCTGATGGGTGTGGGGTGCAATATACTGGAAATCAAACGAGTCAGAGTAGGAAACCTGATACCCGCCATATTTCTGCCGATTCTGATCATGATGTTTATATAGGGGGTGCAGCCCACAGCATCCCGCATATTATTTGACCTATTTGAATATAATGTATTTGTATCAAAAGTCATGTATTAAGCAATAAAATTACATGACTTTTGCAGTTGTTGAGACTTGTAGTGGCTGGTTTCCATGCCAGCCAGCGCTTATAGGCATGTTTATTTATCATATCGGAATGTATCTGGAGATAACGTGAGGAATATAATGCATATTGAATATAATATGATATAATTAGCAATAATAACTGATAAGTGGTATATATGGATAAATAATGAATTTGCGTAGAAAATATGCATTATTTATCATTATATATGTAGTTAGCACTCGGTGCGAGTGAGTGCTAATAATTAATAAAAAATATAACTTAAGGAGGGTTATGAATGAATATTAAACCATTAGGTGACAGAGTAGTTTTAAAGGTTGTTGAGAGCGAGGAAACAACAAAAAGTGGTATCGTTCTGCCAGGCACTGCAAAAGAAAAGCCAATGCAGGGTGAAATTCTTGCTGTTGGAAGTGGTGAAATTGTAGAAGGCAAGAAAGTTCCATTGGAAGTTAAGGTAGGAGACAGAGTTATATATTCAAAGTATGCCGGCACAGAAGTTAAGATGGATGGCAATGAGTATTTAATAATAAGACAAAGCGATATATTGGCTATAGTTCAATAATAAAAGGAGGCAATTGAGATGGCAAAACAAGTTAAATTCGGTGAAGAAGCTAGAAGAGCCTTAGAGAGAGGCGTTAACCAGCTGGCTGATACAGTTAAAATAACCTTAGGACCAAAGGGAAGAAATGTTGTACTTGATAAGAAATTTGGCTCACCTCTAATTACCAATGACGGTGTTACAATAGCAAAGGAAATTGAATTGCAGGATCCTTTTGAGAACATGGGTGCTCAATTGGTTAAGGAAGTTGCTACAAAGACAAATGACGTAGCTGGTGACGGGACTACAACAGCG
>MGOS01000012.1:73431-79171 GCA_001797185.1 Clostridiales bacterium GWB2_37_7 | reverse complement strand
AAGCCTATAGAAAGCAAAGAAGCTATCGCTCAAGTTGCTTCAATATCAGCTGCAGATGAAGGCATCGGAAGCTTGATTGCAGAAGCTATGGAGAAGGTAGGCAAGGATGGCGTTATCACTGTAGAAGAGTCCAATACCTTTGGAACAAACCTTGATATCGTAGAAGGTATGCAGTTTGACAGAGGCTATGTATCAATGTATATGATAACAGATACAGAAAAAATGGAAGCTATATTGGATGACCCATATATATTGATTACTGACAAAAAGATCTCCAATATTCAAGAGCTGTTGCCACTGCTTGAGCAGATTGTACAGCAGGGCAAAAAGCTGCTTATCATCGCTGAAGATATTGAAGGTGAAGCATTATCTACATTGGTGCTTAACAAGCTAAGAGGCACATTTACTTGTGTAGCTGTTAAGGCGCCAGGCTTTGGAGACAGAAGAAAGGCTATGCTTGAAGATATAGCGGTACTTACAAAAGGTCAAGTTATTACTGAGGAATTAGGATTAGACCTAAAGGAAACTACTTTGGCTCAACTGGGTAGAGCAAAGCAAGTTAAGATTCAGAAGGAAAATACAATCATAGTTGACGGTGCTGGTGAAACAGCAGCTATTAAGGATAGAGTAAGACAATTAAAGGCTCAGATTGAAGAAACTTCATCAGATTTTGACAAAGAAAAGCTTATGGAAAGACTTGCTAAGCTTTCCGGCGGTGTAGCGGTTATTAAGGTTGGAGCAGCTACAGAAACAGAGCTTAAAGAAAGAAAGCTTAGAATTGAAGACGCACTTGCGGCAACAAGAGCAGCTGTAGAAGAGGGGATCGTACCAGGTGGTGGTACTGCTCTTGCAAACACTATCAAAGCTGTAACAGCACTTATCGATAAGACTGAAGGCGATGAAAGAACAGGCGTTAAGATTATAAAGAGAGCATTGGAAGAGCCTGTAAGACAAATAGCAGAAAATGCAGGACTAGAAGGCTCAGTAGTTATAGAGAGAGTAATGTCCAGTGAAGCTGGTATAGGCTTTGATGCATTACATGAAAAGTATGTTGATATGATTGCAACAGGTATAGTGGACCCAACTAAGGTTACAAGGTCAGCATTACAAAACGCTGCATCAGTAGCTTCAATGCTTCTAACAACAGAAAGCATTGTATCTGATATTCCTGAAAAGGAAAAACCAATGCCAGCACCTGGTATGGGCGGAGATATGGGAATGTACTAAGGGATATAAAAGCCCTTCCTTATTATAGAATGAGGAAGGGTTTTTGTTTGTCATAAAGAACTGTAAATATATTGCATATATTGATGTATTTGTAGAAATATGGTAATCTATAGTGTTAATCAGGGAGGTTAAACTATGTCATTAGGTGTAATTCGTGCCACAGAATGTCTAAAGGTTCGAATAATGTAAAATCATGCGAACAAAAGTTTGTATTAAATTTCCAAATTTATAGACATGCTATGTTAATGAATGTATAATTATATACTAGATGTTGAAAATTATTACTGCAAGGCTGGAGATTATCAATACTATCAACACAGTATCCAGCAAATTTTATATAAATTGCAGAGGTATATTATGAAACATAGAAAGACGTTATCAATCATTATTACCAGTATTATTTTTATTGTTGGAATATCGGGTATGGTTCTATATAAGCTAGGAGATAAAGTCTTTGATGAAATTGTAGACCAGCAAATTTCTGAAATAGAGAAGATTGTAGAAACAGCTGAGAATAATGATGCAGCAACTGAAAGCAGTATGCAAACGGAGATTCAAATTTCTAATCAACAGAGCGGTAAAGCAACATCTACTACACAAATACCTGCAATAAAGCAAGCAGGCTCAACCCAAATACCTGCAATAGAGCCAACTGATTCAACACAGATACCTGCAGAAAAACCAATTGCAGCAGTCTCGGATTTAACAAAGAAACAAGCTATAGCAACAAACCAAGACATGCAAATTACGAAGGATAAACTAGAGGATATCAAAGAATCAGTTTCTGCATCAGATAAAATGACTGCAGCTGCTTTGGTTATCAGCAAATTAAGCCAATCAGACATCAATTATTTGACTGAACTCTCAGCTGGAGGCATCACACCTGAAGAAGAAGAAGAAATGAAAGCTATTGTATATAGCAAATTTACTGAAGATGAAATACAAAAGATAAAAGAAACATACATAAAGTATATGAAGTAACTATTGTACCGAGTAGGGGTACGATGGTGATTGGTGTTTTTTTTGGTTAATTGGGGTCATGGTACAAGCGGGTCTATGTAGATCTGCAAGAATTATAGAAAACATTGTTATTTAAATGACAAAAAACATATTGCAAATAATTTCTAAATAACTTTTACTTTGAATCTAATACAAAGACATGTTACAATATGTATAGTTATGTAGAATAATATGAGTGAGGTTTGTTATGGAAGAAATGATTGATATGCGCGAATTATTCTTAATATTACGTAAGAGATTGTGGGTTGTGGTTTTAATCACTTTGATTGCGACTGTAGCTGCGGCAGTACTTAGCTTTGTAATATTAGATCCTATTTATCAGGCAAATACTACTTTGTATGTGGGTAAAAATATTAGTGCTGAAGGGGCTATTGGTTACCAAGATGTAATGCTGAGTGGACAGTTGGTTAAAGACTATAGAGAATTAGCTAAAAGCAGATTGGTTTCAAAAATTGTTATCAATGAGCTGGGACTCAGAGATACATCAACAAAAGAAATAGCTGATATGATTGGAATTAACTTAAAAAGTGATACAAGAATAATAGAGATAACAGCACAACATTCTGACCCGGTATTTGCAAAAAACGTTGCAAATAAGGTTGCAGATGTTTTCATAAGGAAATCAGTAGAGCTTATTGAAGTTGATAATGTACAAGTAATTGACATAGCAGAAACACCTGTAGACCCTATTAAACCTAGCAAGGTTATGAATACCGCTATTGGATTTGTGCTTGGCTTAATGCTTGGCTTGGGTGTGGTTTTCCTTATAGAATACCTTGATAATACTATAAAAACACCAAGCGATGTTGAGAAGCATCTAGAGCTGGCTGTTATTGGTACAATTCCTAAGTTTGATGGAGTAAAATAAACCATCCTAATCTCGATGAAAGGGAGTAAATTAATGTCATACAAGAATTCATTGATTGTTCATGCTGATCCAAAGTCACCAATTGCTGAAGCATATAGGGTTTTAAGAACCAATATTCAATTTGCAAGTGTAGACAAGCCTATCAAAACTATAGTTGTTACCAGTTCAACCCCTGGAGAGGGAAAGACAACTACAATAGCCAATTTGGCGGTAACCTTTTCACAGTCTGGAAGCCGAGTACTGCTTATTGATGCAGATTTAAGAAAACCAAGGGTACATAAGGCTTTTGATTTAACAAACATTCATGGAATGACTACAGTACTTGCAGAACAGCGGGATTACAAGACATGTATTAATAAAACGGATATAGAAAATTTGTTTGTACTTACATCAGGTCCAATCCCTCCGAATCCGTCAGAGCTATTATCTTCAAATGCTATGAAGAAATTTTTAGAAGCCTTATGTAATGATTTTGATATGATACTTATAGATGCACCACCTGTAGGCGTTGTAACAGATGCTGCAATCCTTTCTACCATAGTAGATGGGACCATATTGGTTGTATCATCAGGTAATGTTGAAATAGATGCAGCGCAACGAGCAAAGCTATTGCTTGAGAAAGTAAATGCAAAACTATTAGGCGTTGTTTTAAATAAAATCACAAAAGAAAATCAAGGCGGCCGATATAGCTATGATTATTACTATGCTGATGATTATGATAATGAAAAAAACAATAATCATAAGCAAAAGAAAAAACATTAATAGCTACACCAATTATTTATTAGGAGATAAATATGTTAGTTGATTTACATTGTCATATACTGCCTGGCATTGATGATGGTGCAAAGGATTTGAATACTACATTAGCTATGTGCCAAATTGCAGAGCAGGATGGTACAGATAGCATTATTGCTACACCGCACTTTATTCATGGTGCTATAAACAATCATCGTGAATTGATTCATAGCAAAGTAATAGAGCTAAATAGCTATATTAGAGAGCAAAATATAAATATTGAACTATATCCTGGATGTGAGGCTTTTATTTGCCCAGAGCTTCCAAAAATGGTAAGAGAAGGGCATGTATGTACACTCAATAATACTCAGTATATACTAATTGAGCTTCCTATGGCTAGTGTGCCTGAATACACAATTGACGTTATATATAAGCTTAAATTGGATGGGTATATTCCTATCATTGCACATCCAGAGAGAAATGCAGTCATTGCACATAAGCCTAATATATTGTTGGATTTGATAAACAGAGGGGCGTTAACTCAGGTCAATGCAACCAGTGTCAAAGGGTTATTTGGCAAAGAAGTTATGAGCACAGCTATAGATTTAATACAACATAAGATGGTGCATTTCTTAGCATCTGATGCTCATACTACAGGTGGAAGGTCGCCAAAATTATCAAGTGCAATGAGTATTATTGATAGCAAGGTAAGTCTTGAAACTTTGGAGACAATAATAAGTAACTCTCAGGCTGTTTTGAAGGGTGAACCTATCATGATTGAAGAGCCGATTAAGATTAAGGAAATAAAAGGATTGAATATATTTGGGAATCTTTTAAAAATAGTTACAGGAATAAATAGATAGTGGTAACAAACGTTGCCACTATCTTTATTTAGGATTACATATATGCATTTATAATTCAGATAGGTCAGGTGGATTTTTCAACAGCTTCTCAAGCTCATCACTAGACACGGGTCGGCTGTATAAATAACCTTGTATGTTGTCGCATTTCTTTTTTCGCAGAAATTCCAATTGTTCTTGTGTTTCAACACCCTCTGCAATGATCTTTAGATTCAAGTTTTGGCCTATAGCAATAATGGTGGATACTATAGCAGCATCTTTTTCATTTGATACAAGCTCTCTAGTGAAGCTTTGGTCAATTTTAAGAGATGTGAGCTGGAATCGACGCAAATAACTTAGAGATGAATAGCCGGTGCCAAAATCATCAATAGCTATCCGCACGCCCATATTTCTCAATACTTCTAATATTTTTATCCTTGTTTCAGTATCCTCCATAGCGATACTTTCTGTGATTTCAAGCTCTAAATACTTAGCTTCCATTTGGGTTTCATATAGAACCTGTGATATTTTGTCAACAAAATCACTTTGGTGGATCTGTAAGGCAGAGATGTTTACTGAAATATAAATCGGGTCATAGCCCAACTCCATCCATTTTTTATTTTGAGCACAAGCAGTTTTGAGGACCCAATCACCTATTGGTAAAATTAAGCCGTTTTCTTCGGCAAGAGGAATAAATTTCGCGGGAGAGATTATTCCCAACTTAGGGTTATTCCAGCGGATTAAGGCTTCAGTTCCAACAATTCTACCTGTCGTAATATCTACCTGAGGCTGATAATGTAAAACAAATTCATTTTTTTCTAATGCATGATGCATATAGTTGTCAAGCTCGATTAGATCAAGTAATTTGTTTCTCGATCTGGAGTCATATAGCTGATAATTGCCACGTCCGGTTTTCTTGGCTCTCAGCATAGCTGATAATGCATTTTTTAGCAGTGTTTCAGCATCCTCGCCATCATTGGGATAAAATGCTATCCCCAAGCTGGCTGTTATATGAAAGGTATGATTGTTTATATTCCAAGGCTGTTTTGCT
>MGOS01000012.1:49659-73301 GCA_001797185.1 Clostridiales bacterium GWB2_37_7 | reverse complement strand
ATATCAAATATGATAACTGCTAGCTTTTCGTTGTTGCGGCAGCAGTCAGTTATTTCGTGATTTAACCTGTCCATAAATAGAAGCTTATTTGGGAGTGATGTAAGTGTATCGAAGAAGGTAAGGTTGCTTATGGTTTGCATCATTTTGTTAAAGCTCTGAGCTGCATGACCTATTTCATCGCAGGAGTTGTTATGTGCTCTGACATTTAAGTCGCCATTTGAAGCTTTTGTGAATGCGCTGCTTAGTTCAATTATAGGATATGATATGCTTTTTGACACAAAGATTGCGATCACAACTGAAACGATAAGTCCTATAAGACCGATCAAAATAAGGTCTCTATTTGCATTATCTAAAGGAATAGTCAGATATTCATAGGGGATTCTTATAATTGTTTTCCAACCATTTGTGTTTGGTATCGTGCTGAAATAGCCCAAGCTTTTTTCTCCATTGTGCACATACTCAACCAAACCGGTATCGTTATTTAAAATTTGATAAGAGGCTTTTACCAAGCTGTCATCAATAACAGAGGACTTGACCGAAATATTCTGATTCATAATGTAGCTTTTATCTGGATGGGTAATAATGGTGCCAGTTTTGTCTATTATGTAGCTATATGAATTGGCATTGCCATAGTAAGAATAATGAATAAATTGATATAGCTTTACTAAGTTTAGGGATCCACCAATTAACCCGATGATTTCGCCTTCTTCATTTTTAATAGGTGCAGCTATAACTGCCATCTGGTTGCCTGTTGATTTTGAAATAATAGGATCTGATACGACTGTTTTACCTTCCATTACCTGCCTAAAATAATCTCTGTCTGCAATGCTTCCTGCATTCTCTTTTAAGGTCGTACTGTAATTTCCAAAAATGTCTGCAACAAAAAGATGGTCATATATATCCAGCTTCCTGCTTATTTCATTTTTCAGGTAAGGCTCTATCGAATCCCAATTCATGGTTTTTACCTCTGATGTTTTGGAATAAATGGTGATTTCATTAATCCGACCAGCTAACCATGCCCCGATTGCATGAGAATTAGACTCAACATATTTCAAACCACTATCATTAATCTGGCTATACAATGCTTTTTCAGTAAGGTTATGGGACATATATATCGTTATAATTCCTTGAAAAAAGCTAGTCAATATAATCATAAACAATATCTTATATAATATGCTTTTCATTTTTAACTTCATCATAAGCTTTCTCCTTGCTGTATCGAATTTGAAGTTTATTCTATATATTTCGTGCTAAACAATTTACATTCATCAAAATAGCACGAAATGTTATCCGCTGTTCATAAATCGCACAAAGTACATATTTACCAATGTTAAAACTTTAGTGTGATTTATATAGCGTTGTTAATAATATTCTACTATGAAAATTTATAATTTTCTATTAGATATTTGTATATTCAAATAGAAATAAGAATTATTGTGTATTATTATGCGAAAAAATACTGAAAATAAAAAATATATAGCATTAGGAAGGAAATGGTTTGTATATATGGAATAGTTTATATACAATACAAATGAAAATTCTGTAATGATAGATATGGATGACTTCTTATTCTAAAAGTTAAATATTATATGAGGTGGTAGCATGAGCAATAAAAATAAAGAAGAAACACAAGGTGTTGGTGAATTTACTCATATCAATGACAAGGGTTATGCAAAAATGGTTGATGTATCTGAGAAAGAAGATAGCATGCGGGAGGCAATTGCCAGGGCATCCGTATATATGAAGCGAGAGACTTTAATTGCTATATCTGAGGGCACAATCAAAAAGGGTGATGTATTATCTGTGGCACAGGTCGGTGGAATAATGGGTGCCAAAAGCACATCAACCATAATACCTATGTGCCATAATATTAATATTTATGGTGCTGACATTGAATTTAAATTTGATATGGGAAACTGCAAGCTGGATATTGAGGCAGTGGTAAAGACTGTCGGTGTGACAGGGGTAGAGATGGAAGCCTTGACGGCTGCATCCATAGCAGCTCTTACAGTCTATGACATGTGCAAGGCTGTAGATAAATTTATTGTAATCAGTGATATTCATTTGGTGAAGAAAACTGGTGGCAAGTCAGGAGAGATAAATTTTCCCAACAACAATAATATAATAAATAACTCGACAAAATGTTAAGATTCTTCACTCCGTTCAGAGTGACGGAGTTTAGGGCATAAAACTGTTCTTTTGAGCAGAGGATCTTTCTGAACAACAGGTAAAAACTTGCAAGGAGATGAGTATATGGAGAAGTTTAAGGTTGGAATCATTACCGTCAGCGACAAAGGATCAAAAGGTGAACGAGTGGATGAATCAGGCCCTGCTATAGAGGAAATGATACAATCAATCGGCGGAGAAGTAGAACGCTATGTTATTATACCTGATGAAAAAGAGCAGATTCAAGCGGAACTGATACACATGTGTGATGAATTGGGAATAAGCCTTATATTGACTACGGGAGGTACAGGCTTTTCTAAAAGAGATGTTACGCCGGAAGCAACTTTAGCAGTGATTCAAAAGCATGTGCCTGGCATACCGGAAGCAATGAGAGCAAGAAGCTTGCAGATCACGCCTAAGGCTATGCTGTCTAGAGCACAGGCAGGTATAAGATATAACAGCCTTATTATCAATTTGCCAGGCAGTCCCAAGGGAGTAAGGGAGAACCTTGAGGTAGTGATGCCTGCACTTAGACATGGCATTGAGATATTGCTGGGTGAAGCCAGCGAATGTGCACGGATATAAAATATAAATTGTATTGTCTATATAAATTTGTGTGTTACAATAAAATAAAGGGGTGATTGAGTTGGAAGAAAAGATATTTAAAATACTTAATCAGCTATTGGATGGGCAGAAGAAACTCGAAGATGGACAGCAAAAGCTAGAAGATGGGCAGAAGAAACTTGAAGAGGGACAGCAAAAGCTTGAAGATGGGCAGAAGAAGCTTGAAGAGGGACAGCAAAAGCTAGAAAATCAGGTGGCAGAAAATACACAGATCCTAAAAGCTCTTGAGCACGCTGCACAAGTCAATAAAGCTGAAATCGATAAATTGTCATTTGAGGTAGCAGAAATAAAAGGTGAAGTTATTGCTATAAGAAAAGATTTATCAGCAGTTGAAGTTATTACAGCTAAAAATTGGAGCGATATTAATCATTTGAAAGCAATAAGATAAGTATGTAGGGGTCGGTTTTTATACCGACCCTTGTTTTGCTGCTATTTTTCCAAAGGTTTTACAACTCTATTTAACACACCTGTTACATATCCTATCATAATACCATAGTTTACAACAGGTATATCTAATGCCTTGCATTTGTCCAGTCGAGCCAACACTTCAGCCCTATTGATCATACAGGCACCGCAGTGTACAACTAATTTAAAGTCAGCAAGGTTTTCGGGGAAGTCACTGCCGACTACCCAAGAAAAGTCCAGCTTGCCACCTACTTTGGTTTCCAACCATTTAGGTATCTTTACTCTTCCGATATCTTCATGGCTTGGAAAGTGTGTGCAAGCTTCGGCTATCAATACCTTGTCACCGGCTGCCAGAGTATCTATTGCTTTTATTCCATTTAAAAATTCTCTTAAATCGCCCTTATACCGGGCAAATAGTATTGAAAAGGAAGTGAGGGGTACATCCGACGGTACAACCTTAGACACAAAGTCAAAGGCTTGTGAGTCAGTAATAACAAGTCTTGGTGGTTGCTTCAAAGCATTCAATGCTGTCTTCAGCTCATGCTCCGTCACGACCATTACACAAGCACGCGCATCCAATGCATCTCTGAGTACCTGCACCTGAGGAAGTATCAGCCTGGATTTTGGAGCCCCTGCATCAACGGGAGTAACCAGTATTACGATATCATTTTGCTTTAATAAATCACCGACTATGGTTTCAGGTAAGAAGTCCTTTGGGGAATTAGACGTAATAAGATCTTTGAGCTTGTCAATTCCTTCTCGGGTATTTGAATTTACTCGAGCAAAAGGAAGCTTTCTACTTTCAAACCAATTTTCAACCTCTTGACCCTCTGCAATATCAACCTTACTTACGACTCCGATCACAGGAATACAGCGCTTCTCTGCCTCTTCTAATATCATAGTATCCCACGCATTTGGCATATCGTCAGCTGCTATGGTAAGCACCAGCAAATCTGTTTTTGCCAATACCTGTTTTGTTTTCTTTACCCTGAGCTCTCCCAGCTCACCTTCGTCGTCTATGCCTGCGGTATCAATTAAGGTGACAGGACCTATGGGTGTGATCTCCATAGATTTAAATACTGGATCTGTAGTTGTACCGGCTATGGGAGATACAACTGCCAGCTCCTGATTTGTTATAGCGTTAATAAGGCTGGACTTACCTGCATTTCGCTTGCCGAATATAGCTATATGAAGTCTGACGCTTCTGGGTGTATCCAACATGTAGAATCCTCCTTATAGATACAAATCTCTTTTGCCTCTCTTTATTTCTTCCAATCTTTCCTCGGTTAGCTTTCTGACCTGCTCGTTATCTATTTCATTCAAATGCTTTTTGATTGTTTCTTCTCCAGCTTTCTTTGTATCTTCTGAAGCATAGTCCAAAAGATACTCTTGAAAGGTCATAATTGCATTAGGCTGACAAACATTGTGGATGTTGCCGGTCTTGGCTAGCTGCATAAAGCGGTCGCCTGTTCTGCCCTGTCTGTAGCAGGCTGTACAGTAGCTTGGTATATAGCCTGAACTGCAGAGGCTTTGAATTACCTCGTCAGGGCTTCTGTGATCCTCCACATTAAACTGTGCTGTATTGCAGCTTTCGTGGGTCTCATATTCGTTCCTGTAGCCGCCTACGCCTGTACAGGAGCCTGCGCTTACTTGAGAAACACCATAGTGTATTACTTCGTCTCGTATAGCGGCTGTTTCTCTAGTGGACAATATGATGCCTGTATAGGGAACAGCCAATCTTAAAATGGCTACGATCTTTTTAAACTGGTCATCAGTAAGTATATGAGGATAATCCGCTAGATTCATGCCTTCGGCAGGCTTTAGTCTAGGTACGGATATGGTGTGTGGACCGCAGCCAAATTTTTTCTCCAAATGCAGCGCGTGGTACAGCATTGCAAGCACCTCAAACTTATAATCATACAGACCAAACAATACACCTGCTCCGACGTCATCAATGCCAGCTTCCATGGCTCTATCAAAAGCAGTTGTGTGGTAGTCATAATCGTGTTTAGGCCCCTTTGGATGCATTGCTTTGTAGGTTTCACGGTGATAGGTCTCTTGGAACAATATATAGGTGCCTATTTCTGCTTCTTTTAATTTCTTATAGTTCTCTACTGTTGTAGCTGCTATATTTACATTTATCCTTCTGATGCTGCCGTTTTCAAATTTAATGCTATATATAGTCTTTATAGCGTCTAATATATAGTCGATGTCACAATTTACAGGGTCTTCTCCGGCTTCCAAGGCTATTCTTTTGTGTCCCATAGATTCAAGGATCTTAACCTCTTGCACCAATTCCTCCATAGAGAGCTTTTTGCGGAATATGTTGGTGTTGCAGCCATAGCCGCAGTATTTGCATGCATTTACACAGTAGTTGCTTACATAGAGAGGTGCAAATATAACGACTCTTTTGCCATATATCTTCTCTTTAATTGTATGGGCCGCTTTAAAAAGCTTATTTACAATATTTTTGTCATCTGCATTCAAGAGCTTGGCCACTTCAACAGGTGACAAACCAAGAGCCTTTTCAGCTTTTTCTATGATAAATTCCAAGTCTTCGATAGAGGTGTTTTGGGTGTTTTTCAATATATCATGTATTTCATCTTCCTTAATAAAGTCTGCCAGTTGTCTTTCTGGTTTAGTATTCATAACTAATACTCCTTCTTTACTTTTAATGAATGACCATGTTCTTTGCTAACTATTCGGCTTATACCTTGTATTTTTCCGGTAATGCATTTTCTGCAATGTGCAGGGTCATCTCTTAAGCAGATTTTGTTTGGATAAAGCTGATACATTTCTCTGAATTCCTCGGGAGTAACATTAGGCATAACTACATTGGCACCCGCTTGCAAGGCTTTTTCTCTTCCCTTGGGATCTAGAGAACCCATTGCAGTGGTAGCTGGAATATGTGCATTTCGCAGCAATAATCTTGCTATAGCTACTGCCTTTAAGCTATTAACCAATGTACCGCCGGAAGCTCCTGCCAAATTGGTATCTGAATTTGGCAAAAAGGGTCCAATGCCTGCCATATCCACGTCCAGCTTCTGCAGCAGCAGCAAATTATCAGCAAATATCTCGGGTGTTTCACCCGGCAGCCCAACCATGAAGCCACTTCCCACTTGATAGCCCAAATCTCTCAATATGTGTAGACATTCTATTCTTTGATGAAAATCGGAATCTGGGTGCAGCTTCTTGTATAATTCCTCGTTGGAGGTTTCAAAACGCAGCAAGTATCTGTCGGTTCCGGCCTCTTTTATAGTCTTGTACTCCTCATAGGTAAATTCCCCTGCTGACATGGTGATGGCCAAATCAGTCTGAGCCTTTATGGCTGATATGATATCTGCTAATATCTCTGCAGTATAGTATGGATCCTCGCCAGATTGCATGACGACTGATCTATAGCCGAGAGACTCCGCCCTTAATGCAGTTGCTAGGATCTCTTCCTTATTAAGACGATAGCGCTCTATATTCTTATTCTTTCCTCTTATTCCACAATATTCACAATTTTTTTTGCAATAGTTCGAGAACTCAACTAGACCCCTTAAGTGAACCTCGTCACCAACCTCTTTTTTTCTTACTGCATCAGCAGTTTGAAAAATTATATCTGAATTTTCTTCTGGACACTTAAGCAGTACCAAAATCTCTTCCTTGCTTAAATTGCCATCACTCAAGGCTTTTTCACAGACTGCGTAAACCTTTAGCATGTTGTTTTCCATTTGGATCCTCCTAGTCTAAGCAGTAAATAATATTTTGTGCATTTACTAAGACAATAAAGGTCAGCAACGTACAAAAATAATCTCTGCATAGTTTCATTCATATTTTTAAATGATTGTTAATTATTCGACATACTATAATTCTATTATAATACTTATATTTTGATTGTAAAATGCTTTTTATGGAATATAAGAAATTTTATTAAGAGAAAACGATTATTAGTTAGAATATTTAGAAAATTTATTATATTCCGCAAGTTGCAAAATGACTGTTTTTAATGTGTTATTTTATTGACAATCTCGGGTACTTTAGTTATTATGTAATTGTGAGCTTTTATAATAATAATTATAACAATAAAAGCAAAATAATCTGTGATTTATGTCACACTGTAGTAAATATTGTATCATAGTTTGTTATTTTTTTAGCATGCAAATAAGTCGCAACAACAAACGATAAAGCAATTCTAGTTTAAGGAATTTATTTAATAGGGGGATCATTAGAATGGAAATGGTTAATATCACAATTGACGGTATTAAAACTCAGGTGCCAAGCGGTACAACCGTTTTGGAGGCTGCGAAGTCTTTAAACATTGACATTCCTACTTTATGCTTTCTAAAGGGCTTGAATGCCGTTGGTGCTTGCAGAGTATGTGTTGTTGAGGTTCAAGGAGCGAGAGCACTACAAGCTTCATGCGTATTGCCTGTTGCTGAGGGAATGGTTGTAAAGACAGCAACAGCTAAGGTTAGAGAAGCAAGAAAGGGCATAATGGAGCTTATACTTGCAAGACATGAAAGAGAATGCTTGACATGTTCAAGAAACTTAAACTGTGAGCTTCAAAAGCTTTCAGAGGAAATGGGTGTTGGTGAAATACCTTACGAGGGTTCAAATCTAAACTATACAGTTGATGAAACTTCAGCTGCAATAGTTAGAGACCAAAACAAGTGCATACTTTGCGGAAGATGTATCAGTGTATGCAAAAAGGTACAAGGCACTGGCGCTATTGACTTCGCAAGGAGAGGGGTCAAAACTACTGTTACAACAGCTTTTGATAAGAGCTTAGGCGATGTAAAATGCATAAACTGTGGACAATGTATAAAGATTTGTCCTGTAGGGGCATTAAGAGAAAAAGATGATACTGAAAAGGTATGGGATGCTCTAGGAAATGATAAGGTTCATGTTGTTGTTCAAACTGCACCAGCAGTTAGAGTTGCACTAGGTGAAGAATTTGGTATGCCGGTTGGCACAAATGTAGAAGGCAAAATGATAGCAGCACTTAAGAGACTAGGCTTTAACAAGGTATTTGATACAAACTTCAGTGCTGACTTAACGATATTGGAAGAAGGAACAGAGCTGCTTGGCAGACTTAACAATGGCGGCAAGCTACCGCTAATAACTTCCTGTTCCCCAGGTTGGATAAAGTTCTGTGAGCACAATCATCATGACTTCATAGAGAATTTGTCCAGCTGTAAATCACCACAGCAAATGTTCGGTGCAGTAGCAAAAACCTACTATGCTGAAAAGGCTGAAATAGATCCTAAAGATATCTTTGTAGTATCCATCATGCCATGTACTGCTAAGAAGTATGAGGCGGGTAGAGAAGAAATGTCAGTTGATGGCAATGTTGATGTAGATGCAGTATTGACTACAAGAGAGCTTGCAAAAATGATAAAGCAAGCTAGAATAAACTTCCCGGCTATAGAAGAAGGAACTTATGATAGCATACTTGGTGACTCAACTGGTGCCGGAGTAATATTTGGAGCAACAGGTGGAGTTATGGAAGCTGCACTTAGAACAGTGGCAGACATACTTACTGGTGAAGATCTCAAAAATATTGAGTATACAGCTGTTAGAGGGATGGAAGGCATAAAGGAAGCTACTGTAAGAATAAAGGATATGGATGTTAAGGTTGCAGTCGCACATGGTACTGCAAATGCAGATCGACTGCTTGATAGAATAAGAAGCGGCGAAGCAAACTACCACTTCGTTGAAGTAATGGGTTGTCCGGGTGGTTGTATAAACGGCGGCGGACAGCCAATCATTATGGATAAGGAGAAAACAGAAGAGGTTAAGCAGCTAAGAGCGCAAGGTCTGTATACAATAGACCAATCAAGGAAGCGTAGAAAGTCTCATGAAAACCCTGAGGTAAAAGCGCTTTATGATGAGTACATGGAAAAGCCAAACAGCCACAAGGCTCACCATTTATTGCATACTCACTACACAAAGAGAGATAGAGTTTAATTTAATAAACATAGCAAAAGGCATGTTAGAAATAACATGCCTTTTCATTCTAATTATGGCAGTTGAAATGGAGGCTGAACACTAAGTATAGTTCTGCTATGCTTGTTGTTTTTTTACCCGAATAATAAAGGTAAGAAAATAATGGAATGTTTATAAAGCAAATTGGTTATATTAAGTAGGACAGCTTCATATAGATAAATAAAAACTAGACTACATTCATTATGCATTCAAAATGCCATATATATAAATATATTGCACTTCAAGTAATGTATTGGTTAAATGCAAAATATCAAATTAAATGACAAAATCACATATTATTTTTAAATATATTAAAAAGATATTTGATTTAAATCGAACAATAGTGTACAATTATATCTGTAAGTTCGAGTTTTTATTGGTTTTTAATTCAAATAATGTAAAGGAAGGTGTCGAGAGTGGAAAAGTTCTTTAAATTAAAGGAACACGGAACAACTGCTAAGACGGAGGTTTTGGCTGGTTTAACAACATTTCTAACTATGGCCTACATAATTTTTGTTAATCCTAATATTTTGTCCTTATCAGGTATGGATAGGGGAGCGGTATTTGTAGCAACAATTTTAGCAGCGGCGATCGGAACATTCATAATGGGATTTGTTGCTAACGTTCCATTTGCACAAGCGCCAGGTATGGGGCTAAATGCATTCTTCACATTCACAGTAGTATTCGGTTTAGGATTCTCATGGCAGCAAGCATTAGCCATGGTATTTATCTGCGGTATAATAAATATTATTATTACAGTTACTAAAATAAGAAAAATGATTATTAAAGCAATACCAGTATCGCTTCAATATGCAATCAGCGGTGGTATCGGACTATTTATTGCTTATATAGGTATAAAGCAGGCCCATTTTTTAAATTTCACAGCTGAAGCTCCAAGCAAGATCGTAGCGCTCGGAGAAGGCGGACTTTTCCAAGATGTTATTCCTGCAATAGTAAACTTCAAGGATCCTGTTGCTCAGGTCGCATTGATAGGACTTGTTATTACGATAGTGCTTATGGTTAAGAAGGTAAAGAGTGCCATACTTCTTGGTATCGTATTCACAACAATTGCAGGCATATTCTTTAAAATCACAAGCGTTCCAAGTTTTGCAGACTTAAATTTCGCAATTCCTAGTCTTGCACCAACTTTCTTGAAGCTTGACTTTGCTGGACTATTTGCAGATCCATCTAAGATATTCATTGCAATAACAACCATATTTGCTTTCTCACTGACAGATACCTTTGATACAATAGGTACCTTCCTCGGTACTGGAAGAAAGAGTGGAATATTTGATAAGAAGGATGAAGATTCCTTTGAACATGGCACTGGCATGTCATCTAAGTTAGAAAAAGCATTGTTTGCAGATGCTACAGCAACTTCAATAGGTGCATTGCTAGGCACTAGCAATACAACTACTTATATTGAAAGTGCAGCAGGCATCAGCCAGGGTGGAAAGACAGGTCTTACTTCAACAACAGTTGGCGTATTATTCTTGTTCTCCTTATTCTTAGCTCCGATTGCCGGCATAGTACCAGGCGCTGCTACTGCACCAGCTTTGATCGTTGTTGGTATCTTAATGGCAGAGTCACTTGGCAAGATTGAATGGGCAGATTTTGATATCGCAGTTGCATCTTTCATGACAATTGCTTTTATGCCTTTCACTTACAGCATCACATCAGGCGTAGCCGCAGGCTTCATATTCTATTGCATAGCTAAGCTTGTAAAAGGCAAAGCGAAGGATATTCATCCAATACTTTATATCGTAACTGGACTGTTCATATTGAGTTACGTAATCAATGCTTTAATATAACGAGGCGAAAATATGTCCCCCACTTCAATAAGTGGCGGGTTCCGATTTCAGCAACAGGAGGTGGGCATATATCCCTCTGCCTCGTTGAAACGCCTTGGGTAGTTTTTTGTAACAAGTGCAAAAAACTTTCAATAAATCTTGTTATAAGTTGTAAAAAAATAAAGCCGCCTCAGATTCTGAGGCGGCTTTATTTTTTATGCTTCTTCGACTTCCTTTAAGAGTCTTTTAAATATCTCATTCACGGTCAATATTTCTTTTATTTTGTGTACATTCTCTCCAGAGAAAACTAAGGCTCTATTGAAGTCTCCGATTCTGCAAGCATTGACTAAAGCATCCATGATGCAAAAGCTGTGTGTGCAGCGCTTGAGACAATCTATACACTGATTTATTCTAATGTGACTTCCGTCTTCGATCATATTAAAAAATTGATTTCTAATCCCTTGCCCAGGTAAGCCAACGGGGCTTTTCACATGGATGACATCTTCTTTTGTAGCTCTTATATAAAGCTGCTTCATTTCATCTGATGCGTTAGATTCTTTGCTTGCTGCAAAACGAGTGCCCATCTGCACGCCGCTGGCGCCAAGTCCTATAACCTCTGCTATATCTTTGCCGTCGATAACACCGCCTGCACCTATTACAGGAATGCTTACTGCTTTAAGCACTTCGGGAAGGACATCTCGCATAGATCTTTCGGTTCCCAGATGGCCGCCTGCCTCTTTGCCCTCCACTATAACAGCTGCAGCGCCAAGCTTTTCGGCCATAATTGCCAACTTGGCCGAAGAAACAATAGGTACTATTGGAGTATCTGACTCTTTTCCCCAGGCAAACATGTCTCTGGAGAAGCCTGCGCCTGACACAACCAAATCAATACCTTCTTTGATGGCAGCTTTGACTAGATCTGCAAATTCCCGTACAGCAAATAGTACATTTACTCCGATTACACCGTTGGTCATTTGTCTTGCTTTACGAATTTCAGCAACCAACTCTTCAACCTTCATACCGGTACCGGCGATGATGCCTATTCCACCCTCATTAGCTACTGCAGCAGCTAAGGGTGCGGTAGATATTCTGACTGCCATTCCACCTTGTATTATAGGTACTGGAACAACTAGGTTTCCAATTTTTAATTCTTTTAAATTCATATATATTCTCCTTGCAAATTAGTACTAGGTACTATATGTAAGTATAATTATATCATTACAGTAGTTTCCAGACAATACACCTACAGTTATTTTACAAATAAAATTGTATTTATATTCAGAAAAAAAGTGGACTGTCATATTGTGACAGTCCACTTTTTTGGTATGCTGGGCGGTATGAAAACCGCCCGCTGCATTATTTAAGAGAATCTATTACGTTATCCATAGTGTCTAGTCTTAAGGTTGCTTTCTCAATGATTTGTTTCTTAAGCTCGATTATTTGAGTAAGATTAGCTTTTATAGTTTCGAAGTCTTTCTCTGTTTTTGCTGATTTTAATTGCTCCCAAAGAGCTGTTTTATCTTCTCGAATGCTTTGAATGTCTGAGTGGATTGCCTTAAGCTCTTCTTTGAAAGCCCTTGCAGCTTCTATCTTTTCTGTTAGGCTTGCTTCCTTGGCTGTTTTGAAAAGCATCTTGATGCTATCTCTTTTTTCAACTGCTTGAGTGTGAATTGACTTGTGATCTTCTCTTAAGCCTGATAGCTCATTTCTAAGTACCTGAATTTCTGCTTTGATTGCAGCATATTCATTTTTTACTGGAGGAGTAGTTTCTTCTGCAAAGGCAACTGTTGTAAAGGCAAACATCATAGCCATTGCTAACACTAGTGCTAAAATTTTTTTCATAAGAATCACCTCATTTAATTTTTAGCAGCTGCATAGAATGAAAATACTTTTCTTCATTCGACTTGCTACATCTTTAGTATATAAGGTGGATGTGTTTAAAATATATTTGAATTGTAAGAAATTTGTATGAAAAAAGCTTCCAAGTCTTGCTTGAAAGCTTTGGTTTATTTGCTTTATCATACTAAAAAATCCACCAGCACCAAAGGTTATTAGCAACTAACTAATATTCTGGCTCCTGCTTTTCTCATAAAAGGGCTCTAAATGTATATGAGCTTGCACTGATTTTTGTAAAGCGAAGCATAGCTTTTCTTCTATCTCATGCATCAGCTTATGAGAGCTTTCGATACTCATATGACCTTCGAGCAATAAGTGCAAATCAATGTATATGCTGTGATTGCAGCCTCTGCTTCTGATTTTGTGTACGTTTTTTACTTGAGGAAAGGACAATATGATGCTTTTTATTTCCTCCGGCGCCACAACAGCCTGATCGACTAATATGCCGCTTGTCTCAGTAAATATTTTATAGGCAGCATGCATTACAAATATTGAGACTGTTAGAGATGCTATTGAGTCTATAATGGGGGGTGCGCCAAGCCTTATGGAAATAAGAGTAAAAAGAACACCGATGGAGATAGAGATATCACTTTTTGTATGAAGAGAGTCAGAGACCAATAAAATGCTATTAAGCCTTTTACCTTGGTTGTATTCATATTTGGAAATGTATATATTAATGATCAATGTAATCAGCAGGACTGAAATGCTTGCAATGTTGACTGTAGGTACAATAGGGTGCAATAGCTTTATAACGGAGCTGCTTATAATCCTGAGTCCAAGAAAAAAGAGCATTACGGCAATAAACAAGCCCGCCAGTGTTTCAAACTTGCTGTGTCCATAGGGATGATCCGCATCTACAGGCTTTGAAGCAAAATGAATGCCTATAAGGCTGACAATATTGGAAGAACCGTCTGTAAGGGAGTGGAAGCCATCTGCCGTTAGGCTGGTGCTCTTTATAATATATCCAATCATAATTTTCAGCATTGCTACACATAGATTCGCGATGAGTATAATCCATAATATTTTTTTTATCTTGCCAAAATTATAGGTATCCACGCCATTACCTCCTTTTACATAGAAAAGTCCATGGAATATATTCTAGAAGAATTGTCCCATGGATAGCTTCCATTGTCGCAAAGACCCGGTACTTAGGCACCTGTCAATTCTTTATAACGAGGCAAAAATATGTCCCTCACTTCTATAAGTGGCGGGTTCCGATTTCAACAAGAGGAGGTGGGTATATATCCCCCTGCCTCGTTGAAACGCCTTGGGTAGTTTTTTGCAACAAGTGCAAAAAACTTTCAATAAATCTTGTTATAATGCGTGATTGAAGATATATCAGCAATTTTTCAATCGACGCATCATAGTATATTATATTCTTCAATAATATAATTGTGATATAAATATAGTGCTTATTCTTTGCACAAGGAACGAATTTGCTTTTGTAAAGCTTCAACATCATCATATATCTTTTACAGAATAAATGAATTGAATATAATCAGTAAAATAAGCTAAAATCAATATATCAAGCAAAAAACGAGGTGATTAGATGAGTTTAAAAGAAAAGGCCAGACAATTGCCGGATAACCCCGGAGTATATATAATGAAGGACTCTCAAGCTAATATTATCTACATTGGCAAGGCTAAAAAGCTTAATAATAGAGTCAGTCAATATTTTCAGAGCTCAGCCAAGCATGCTCCTAAAATTCTTAGAATGATTGAAGGTATTAGAGATTTTGATTATATACTTGCAGATACAGAGCTGGAAGCTTTGCTGCTTGAATGCAGATTGATAAAAGATATAAAGCCAATGTACAACAGTCAGCTTAAAAATCATCAGAAATATGTTTACATAAATATTAATTTTGAAGACCAATATCCTACATTGGAAACAGTATCAGAAAAGCAAGGCAAGGGTATAAATTTTGGTCCCTATAATAGTTTGAATAATGTGGAAAGAGCAGTCAAGGCTATAAAGCAAAATATCCGAGTCAGGCATTGCAATAGCTTGGTAGGTAAAAATTCAGGCTGCTTGAATCATCAGTTGGGTTTTTGTATAGCACCTTGTACTGGAAAAGTACCAGACAATGAATATAAAAAGCTAATTGAGGAGGTTATTGACCTCCTTAAAGGTGGAAGGCTTGATATCATCAAGGGATTGAAAAGCAAGATGATTGCAGCAGCAGAAGCATTGGATTTTGATAAGGCAGCCAGGCACAGGGATGATATAAGAGCTTTGGGACATATCGTTAACAAGCAAAAAACCATAAAATTTACGCAAAGCAGCAGAAATATTATGGTTTTAGAAAGAATCAGTGAAGGACTGTACAAGCTTTTTATTATAAAAGGAAGTCGTGTAATATATAAGGAGCGGCTGGATATTAATCAGGATAAAGCTATTCTAGAGCAGCATATAATAGATCTTATTATTAGATATAAAGATAAACTTAGGATAAGTGGAGAAGTAGAAGTTAACAAGGCTGATATAGATCAAGCACAGATAGTATATTCATATATTAAAAACAAAAAAGAGTGCAGTCACATTTCTATTTCAAAGAGTTGGCTAAAAAAGGAGGACATTGACAAATTGCAACAAGGGGTGCAGAAACTTTTAGATAGGCTGAAGGAATAACATATATATGCTATAATTAGATATGTCGTGAAAAAGATTTATTAATACAAAATCAGTTGAAGCGTCTGATTTTGTATTATCAAATATGTACTTTTCACGACATATGAATAGCGGAAAATGTTTCGCACTATTTGAAACCAATGTAAGATGTTTAGTGCGAAACATATAGATTAGAAATATTGATATACAACAAATGAAGATATGAACTAATGGAGGTTTTGCATTGTCTAGTGATGGATTCAATACAATGACTTATGGACCCTTAGGAATAATAGCATTGGAAAGCTGCAAGGACTTGGGAGGCAGAATAGACAGCTGTCTGAAAGAAATGCGGGAGGGCAAGAATTGCAGTATTCAAAGCACCTTTTTAATTTCCACAGAAGAGGTAAGGTTCTCTAATGGTGAAGGAAAGGTAAAAATTGAAGAAACTGTTAGGGGTAAGGATGTTTATATACTTTGTGATGTAGGAAATTACAGCTGTACCTACGAAATGTATGGATTTACAAATCACATGGGACCTGATGAGCATTTTCAGGACATAAAGAGAGTTGTATCTGCCATAGGGGGCAAAGCTAGAAGGGTCTCTGTAATCATGCCTTTGCTTTATGAAGGGAGACAGCATAGAAGAAAAGGAAGAGAATCCTTAGACTGTGCAATGGCGCTTCAAGAGCTTGAGAGCCTTGGAGTTAGGGATATTTTCACTTTCGATGTTCATGACCCTAACGTTCAAAATGCAGTGCCCCTGATGTCATTCCAAAATATTTATCCAACCTATGAAATCGTAACAAGCTTTATCAAGAACGAGTCAGATATTTGTATAGACAAGTCCAAGATGATAACCATTAGCCCTGATACAGGAGCCATGGATAGAGCAATTTATTATGCAGGTGTCTTAGGTTTGGATATAGGACTTTTCTACAAAAGACGAGATTATTCTGAAATAGTGAGAGGTAAAAACCCTATCGTACAGCATGAATATATGGGTAAAGATGTTGAAGGTATGGATGTGCTGATCGTAGATGATATGATTGCTTCTGGTGAATCTATATTTGATATTGTGTTAGAGCTAAAAAAGAGAAAAGCCGGAAAGATATTTGTAGCAGTTACCTTTGCGCTGTTCACAGAGGGAATTCAAAAGTTTGAAGACTTTTATAGGGAAGGATTAATCAATAGGGTATATTCTACAAATCTCACTTATATTCCAATTCAGGTTAAGGAAGCAGAATGGTTCAGAGAGGTGGATATGGCTGGGTTTATAGCAAATATTATTAATTATGTTAATTGTGATAAGTCTATCGCGTCCATAATACAAGCAACCAAAAATATGAAGCAGCTTATGACTGAAAACACTAAATAAAAAGAATCAAAAATTCTCTTTCAACTAAGAAAGAGAATTTTTCTTATTATGCATATATATTTTAACCAGTCAATTCGCGTAGCTTCCTGTAGATATCATGAAATAGTGGAAATATGTATAACAACTACAATGGAAATTGCATAGGATGGTGTATATATTCTTTTTTTAGGGGGTTGGACTATGGGAAGACATAGCCATAATAAACACAGCTATCATGAAAAAGAGATGCAGGATGAACATTGGGATGAACGTCATTTTACAGTGGATGAAGCCTATAAGATAGGAAAATATTTGGGCATTGATTTTGAAAGCTGTGGATACGATGTTGAGCAGTATAGAATAGGGTTGGATGTTGAGCTGGAACACGGGAGAATAGATCTTCATACCAACGTAACCAACGATGATCCCATACTTACAGGGAAAATTGCATTGGCACATTTAAACGAGTTTCCTGACTATTACAAGCGACTTACACGGATGGAGGAAAAGGCAGAAAAATATTGGGATAAAAGAAAATGTAAATAAGCGCTATCAGCCCTATATTTAGGTTGTCTGCAGAATATAACGAGGCAAAAGATGTCCCCCATTTCTATAAGTGGCGTGTTCCGATTTCTGCAAGAGGCGGTGTGAATATATCTCCTGCCTCGTTGAAACGCTCGGGTAGGTTTTTTGCAAAAAACACAAAAAACCTTTCAGTAAAATCTTGTTATAATAAAGGACTATATGCCTCAGTACAAGCTACAAAAAATGTTGATTCGGCATAGATTGTACTGAAAATATATAGTTGCTTTGCAGATATTCTAAACTAAGTATAACGGGGTGAGCTTTATGATGGACATTAACAATGTAATATTTGCATTTACTTTGACACTTTTCGCAGGTCTATCGACAGGAATTGGAAGCATTCTTGCCTTTTTTACAAAAAGAACCAATACAAAATTTCTATCATTGGCACTTGGTTTTTCGGCTGGAGTAATGATATACGTGTCTATGATTGAAATATTTCAAGAAGCAAAGCTGTCCTTGATAAGGGCTTTGGGAACTACGGCTGGAGAGTGGGCGACTGTCGGTGCATTTTTTGGTGGGGTTTTTCTCATAGCGCTTATAGACCAATTTGTTCCTTCTATAGAAAATCCTCATGAAATGAGGAAGGTAGAGGCAATTGAGAATACAGACTCATTGGTGGACGGCAGTAAGCTTATGCGCTTAGGATTATTTACTGCACTTGCGATAGCCATACACAATTTCCCAGAAGGACTTGCTACCATTACTTCTGCAATCAATAATCCCTCTCTTGGTATTGCAATAGCAATAGCAATTGCAATACATAACATTCCTGAAGGTATTGCAGTTTCGATCCCTATTTATTATGCAACAGGTGATAAGAAGAAAGCATTTAAGCTGTCTTTTTTATCTGGTTTATCGGAGCCTATTGGGGCATTAATCGGATATTTGATTCTTTTTAGATTTATTAATGATGTAGTATTTGGCGTATTAATGGCTGCTGTGGCAGGCATCATGATATTTATTTCTCTTGATGAGCTTTTGCCTACAGCAAGAGAATATGGGGAGGCACATCTCTCTATTTATGGATTGATAGCGGGGATGATAGTGATGGCTGTGAGCCTTCTATTGTTTATATGAGGTAGTCGAAATAACTTCAATTTATGGTGTCTGGCACCATAAATTGAAGTTATAGAAAAAGTGCTATTGGAGAATTTCCAATGGCACTTTTTCTATAACTAAATTATTCGACTTCAAATCCGGCATGTTGTATACAATGCTTGATTTCGCTTTCGATTGTGAATTTATTGTAGCCGACCTCAATGGTACCTCTCTGTAGATCTACATTAACCATTTGCACGCCATTTAATTTTCCTAATGCATTTTCTACCTGCGTCTTCATTTGTGGATTTTGTAATCCGGAAATATTATAATGTACTCTATTCATAAGATTGCTCCTTCCATAATTAAATCCTACAACTTGTGATCATCTTTATGACAAAGATATTTTCATAAATAGTATTTGTTTCAATGGTATTTTTTATAAGAAAATTATTGTGCAATTGATTTTACACTTCGGGAAGTGCCTTTATTCGCAGAATCCAAGAAGTCTAACTTTCGGTAAAAATCCTACTATATAAAATTCATTCAATACTGTAAAATAGAAACATAATGGCTTGTCGAAAGCGGGTGAAATAGGATGAAAAAGAAAAGAAACAAGAGAACATTGAAAAAAAGAATAAGGAGAGTTATCGCTCTATCGACATTGATAACGGTTCTATTTTTTAGTGGAGTTATAATTTATTTAATTTTAGTTATATCAAAGAGCTTTGCAGCATCTCAGGCACAGTTTGTAAGTTATTCAATTCAACAGGAAATAAATTCTGATCACATCACTCAACATCTTGGAATCGACAGAATAGAGGAAATAGACATCAATAATCCAAAAACAAGAAAATGGCTTGAGGATTTAAGTCATAATGCAAGAATAGATGAATTTATTCCCTTTGCCAGCGATGTGAATAAAATGTATATCATAATCGAGATTAAAGGTAAATTCATCTATTCAAATGAAGCAGAGGGCGCGGGGGAGCTATCGGATTTATTTAAGGATACACAGTCTATCAAACCGATTCTGGATTCGAATAACAATGAGATAGGAAGCATCACGGTAAGAGTGAATCCTGAATATTTACTTGGAATTGTAGTGCCGCTTCTTATGGCAATTATAATTATAAGCTTTTTGGCACTCATAATATCAAATATTCTGAGCAGGTTTCTTGTAATACCAATCATAACCCCATTAAAGCAGCTAGAAACCAAGGTAAAGGCTATCGCAGAGGGGGACCAGGAAACAGCAGTGAATACACAGATAATATTAAAGAAACCTCTTAGAGAGATTGAATCACTTGCAGATTCTACAAACGGAATTATGAAAAAGCTGAAAGGCTATAACGAGATGCTGGAAAATCAGAAGGGTGCCTTGGAAAGTCAAAATGCCGAGCTGGAAGCACAAAATGAAGAATTATTAGAATCTAAGCTGGAAATTCAAAAACAACAGGCGCAGCTGGTACAAAGTGAAAAGATGGCTTCCGTTGGTCTGCTTACAGCAGCAATAGCACATGAAATCAATACACCGATAGGAGCCATCAACAGCAATGTTCAAATAGAGGACATGATATTAAATGAGCTGGTTAATAATTCAAATGGTCAGCCAGAGGAAGAATTAAATTTGATGCTTCGTCAATTAAAGGAAGCAAATGATATCAATTTAATGGCTTGTAGTAGAATAATAGAAATTATTAAGAGTCTGAAGAGCTTTTCGAGACTTGATCAGGCAGATTTTCAAGAAGCGAATATCAATGACGGAATCAAGAGCGTGCTGGTGCTCACAAATAATTTATTAAAAAGAAGAATAACTGTCCATGAGAAATTTGGCGATATTCCTTTGTTAAGGTGCTTTCCAGGTCAGTTAAACCAGGTATTTATGAATATAATAGTAAACGCTTCACAAGCAATTGAAGATGAAGGAGAAATATTCATTGAAACCTACCATAAGGAAGGATATATATATATAACAATTCAAGATACAGGAGCAGGAATAAAGGAAGAGAATATTTCGAAGTTATTTGATCCTGGCTTTACGACTAAAGGGGTAGGAGTTGGCTTGGGTCTCGGACTATATATAAGCTATAACATCATTCAAAAACATAGAGGAGCAATAACTGTTGTAAGCGAATTAGGCAAGGGAGCCAAGTTTACTGTAAAAATTCCTATTGATAATGATAAAACGGAGAATTGAAATAATATTGATAATTTAGGGAGTGTGGAGAATTGAGCAGAACTATTATGATAGTAGATGATGAGAAAATGATAACAACAACCTTATCTACTATGTTCAAGCTGATGTTGAAAGAAAATGTAATTGCATATAATGATGTGGAGCAGGCTCTTGCGTGTGAGGAATTGGAGAATAATAGAGTCGACTTGATCATCTCTGATTTTATGATGCCTAAAATGAATGGATTAGAGTTCTTAAAAAATGTTAGAGAAAAATGCCCTGATACAGTAAGTATTCTTTTAACAGGATATGCAGACAAGGAGAATGCTATTAAGAGTATAAATGAGGTAGGTTTATACTATTATCTTGAAAAGCCTTGGAATAACAATGACTTAATAAAGGTTGTAAAAAATGGTCTTGAGAAGAAGGATCTCGAGGACGGTTTAAAGGTAAAATATAAAGAGCTTGAGGTATCAAACAGAGAAGTATCTAGATTATATGAACTTTTAAAACATGATTATAACAAGGAAACAGAAAATACAAAAAACCTTATAATTACCTTAGCGAATGTTATTGAAGCAAAGGACAAATATACTGATGGCCATACAAGAAGGGTAGGTATAATCAGTAGAAAGATTGGAGAAAGATTGGGCCTTGATGAGGAAAAACTGAATTATCTTGAAATCGCAGGAATGATTCACGATATAGGAAAGGTCGGAGTTCCTGAAAGTATACTGAATAAACCAGATAAACTTACCAATGAAGAATATGAAATAATCAAGAAGCATTCCGAGATAGGGGAAACAATAATAAAGCCTCTTGGCTCACTAAAGGAGTGCCTGATTCCCCTTAAACACCATCATGAAAAGCTTAATGGTTCTGGTTATCCCGATGGCTTAAAGGGTGAGAATATAACAATTGAAACAAGAATATTAGGGGTTGCAGACATATTTGATGCTTTGTATTCTGACCGGCCATATAGACAAAAGCTGTCTTTATCCAGTGTAAAAGATATTCTTGCGAAGGATGTAAGCCGAGGGTGTCTCGATGAAGAGGTTGTAAATTCGCTGTTTGAAATGATTGACTCAGGTGATATACAAAAGATATTTGAATAAATGAAGGTAGTAAGTGCTGGGTAGTTTTTTGCAACAAGTGCAAAAAACTTTCAATAAATCTTGTTATCAGATATAGGTATCTATCCTTTAGATTAATCGTGATATATAGGGTTGTGAAGTTGGCTCGGTTTGACAAAGAAATCTTATACATATAAAATAATAGTAAATATTTTGAGGTGATAATGAATATGTCAATTCTAGAGCCAGCTTTGGCACAAAAGTTTATTGACAAAACGGCGAAACATCTTGAATATAACATCAATATTATGAACGAAAAGGGAATCATCATTGCCAGCAAAGATGCTTCAAGGATTGGCAACTTTCATGAAGTAGCATTTGGTATGCTGAATGGAACGCTTGAAACTGGAATCGTGACAGAAAATGAAAAGTATATCGGCACGAAGCCTGGTGTTAATTTGTTCATTGATTATAAGAATAAACACGTAGGAGTTATCTGTGTAACGGGGACTCCAGAAAATGTACATGCTTTTGCTGGATTGGTAAAAACCTCTATGGAGGCTATGCTAGAGTATGAACTGCAGATGGAGGGGGAACGCCGAAGGAAAGACAAAGCAGGACACTTTTTATATTACCTGCTTTATGAAGACAGTATTGATCTTGCTGTGGCAAGTAAAATGTCTGAAGAGCTCGGTCTCAACAAGGAACTGCTTCGAATCTGCATTCTCATTAAATATCATTCGGATTACAACCCAACAAAGATTATCAAAGCTTTAATTAGCTCTGAAGGTCACTCCTTACAAGATATGATTGCAGTTGCAAGAAATAATGACATCATTTTGTTTAAGACCCTTAGTGACAAAAAACATGATGCTGTAAAGAATTATAAGCACATCATCGAGGACTATATAAAAAATGCTTTGGAAAAACTGCCTGCAGAATATGAATCAAAGAAAATTGGTTTCTTTATCGGATCATTGCAGACAAGCATAAGCAAATATAGAAACTCCCATAATCATGCACAGGAGCTGGCGCTGCAAACAAAAGAGACTTTTGGCATCCACTTTTTCAATGATCATATCCTAGATTATTATAGAAGTCTTGCAACGATCAAAGCCTACGATGATGCTTTCTATATCTATGATTCACTATTTCATGGGGATGAGAAGAAACAGTTTGTAGAAATGGTGAAAGCGCTATATAAGAATAACTATAATGTCCTATACAGCGCGAAGGATTTGTATATTCATAGAAACACCTTGCTTTTCAGGCTGAACAAGCTAAAGGATATGCTTAATATCGATCCTATTGCTGTCGCAAAAGATCGAGAGTTCTTAAATGAATTGGCTTACTACTTCAGTAAAAACATGAAACATGAGTAAATAGCGGGTATTCAATACTTTCAGAATTTTGTCAACATGTTTTACCAAATAATTGTTGTACATAGAGTACAACAATTATTTTTTTTTTAATACATCAAGGACATGTTAATTAATTAGCAATGATTCTATAATAGGAGTAGATATTGTGTAAAAAGCAATGAATTAGTAACAATTAAAGGAAAAGGATGTGTTATCGTGACGCCAACAATACAAAGGATGGAGGTCTATCCTGTTGCTGGTAAGGACTCTATGCTGCTAAACCTAAGTGGTGCCCATGCGCCGTACTTCACCAGAAATATCGTTATACTGACGGATAGCAATGGTGAGACAGGCGTTGGAGAAGTGCCTGGAGGACAGAAGATTACAGCTGCGTTGGAAAATGTTAAGCATATAGTAGAAGGTACTAGTATTGGGGATTATAAAAACACCCTGTTGAAAGTATCGGAAGCATTAAAAGGAAATGAAGAGGATGTGCGTGGTGCACAGACCTTCGATTTAAGAACTGGTGTACACGTAGTTACAGCGATTGAGGCACCTTTGTTGGACTTGCTGGGCAAGCACTT
>MGOS01000012.1:49488-49647 GCA_001797185.1 Clostridiales bacterium GWB2_37_7 | reverse complement strand
AGCCTCACTGCTTGGTGATGGAATGCAGCGCAGCAGTGTAAGAATGCTGAGTTATCTGTTCTACATTGCAGACAGAAAGAAAACTGATCTAGCTTATGACAGTTATCCTGAGGGGTCTTGCGATTGGTATCGTATTCGTCATGAAGAAGCAATGACTCC
>MGOS01000012.1:42124-49472 GCA_001797185.1 Clostridiales bacterium GWB2_37_7 | reverse complement strand
AAGGCGGAGTATTAGAGGGCAAAGAAGAAATCAAGGCCATCAGAGCTTTAAAGAACGCATTCCCAGATGCAAGAATTACACTGGACCCAAATGGAGGCTGGCTATTAAAGGATGCCATCGAACTTTGCAAAGATATGCACGGCATCTTAACCTACTGTGAAGATCCAAGCGGTGCGGAAGGCGTATTCTCAGGCAGGGAGATCCTAGCAGAATTCAGACGCGCAACAGGGCTTCCTACTGCTACAAATATGATTGCAACGGATTGGAGAGAAATGACACATTCATTGGCATTGCAATCAGTTGATATCCCACTTGCTGATCCTCACTTCTGGACTATGTCAGGCTCAGTGCGTGTTGGGCAAATGTGCAAGGACTTCGGTTTGACTTGGGGATGCCACTCAAACAATCACTTTGATATCTCACTGGCAATGGTAGCACACACTGCAGCTGCTGTGCCAGGTGAACTCAATGCAATAGACACTCATTGGATCTGGCAGGAAGGCATTGAAAGATTGACAAAAGAACCGATGCAGATCGTAGATGGCTGCATAGAGATTCCAAATAAGCCGGGCCTGGGCGTGGAGGTTGATATGGAGCAAGTGCTGAAGGCACATAAGCTGTATATGGACAACTGCCTTGGGGCAAGAAATGATGCGATAGGTATGCAGTATTTGATAAAGGATTGGAAGTTCGATCCTAAGAAGCCTTGTATGGTAAGATAAATCGTCTCCAACTTAATGTATCATTAAGTTAGATATAAAAAATAAGGGGGAAAAGAAATGAAAAAGGTTTTGGCACTAGTATTGGTATTGGTATTGTCCCTATCTGTGCTTACTGGTTGTGCGAATAAGCAGAAAGCAGTGAACTCATTTGATGGCAAGAACGTAAGAGTTGTAATAGGCTCTACATCCACAACAGGTGACTCCTACATGATTGCAGATATGACAATGCGTTATCTTGCAAAACAACTAAATGCAAATACAAAGGTTGATGCTGTTGGTGCAGGCCCAGCGTTTGAAGCAATTTCAACTGCGAAGCCAGACGGCGAAACAATTATGATGTTCCACGATATGACTTATTTGGGCGTATTGTTCGGCGCATTTGAAGAGAAGTATGCACTTGAGAATATGATTGTTGGACCACGTGTCGGTACAAACCCAGGTGCTGCATTTGGTGCAAAGGCTGCAGCTCCATATGCTAACATGAAGGAAATGGCTGATTACTTGAAAGCAAACCCAAGCGAACATGTTCGTGTTAATATTGAGGCCGGCGGTGTATCACATATCGGTTTCATCTCCTACTATGAGTGGGTGGTAAATCAATACGGTCAGGATGTAGCTGATAGAATGGACGTTATCGTAGGCGGTTCAACTTCAGAAAAGCTTCAGATGCTATGGGACGGCAACACAGACGTTATATTTGCTGACTATTCTTCATTGCTTCAATATACAGATCCAAAGGTAGAAGACAAGCTTCGTGTGAAATTTGTTGCGCTATTGGATGAAATTGATGGAGTAGATGTTCCAACATTTGCAGAATTGGGTGTAACATTGAATGGCGAGCCATTCTCTTTCTCAAAGGACTTTATCATCTATCTGCCAAAGGATACACCTGCTGAGTACATTGCAGAATTAGATAAAGCAGCTGAGGCAGTAGCGAAAGATCCAGCATTCATTGAAGAAATGGCAAAGCAAAAGTATAAGGCTGCATTTATGCCAGCAGCAGAGGCTAAAGCTTATATCACTGAGAAGAGAGATTCATTGGAGGCTCTAATTAAAGCAGCGCCATCACTTGATGAATTAACAGTAAAATAGTTCTAGAAAATAGACGAGATTAAGTTGCAGTATATATAAAGAAAGGGTGGAGGGTTTTCAGCCCTTCACCCTATTGTTTCATGTAACTAAAAGTTAGGAGGATAATGGATGTCTGATCTTTTTAAGATTAATATCACCTATTCACAATCTCATTTGATCATGCCTAGAATTATACTGGGTGTCTTGATGATATTGGCAGTGGTAATTTTTATTCAGGAATATCTAAAAGCAAGAAAAGCCAAAAAACCTTTTATGAATATTAAGCAATGGAGATTCTTCGCTAAGGATTATGATAAAGTTAAATTATTTGGCTCCATCGGATTACTTTTTGCTTATATTGTTCTATTGAACCTGATCGGATTTATAGCGGGCAGTATTATCATCGCTTCGTTGTTTAATATATTATACGCAGAGAAAAAGGACAAAAAATCTATAGCTATCTGCATTGGGATTTCAATCATAGAAACCATGGTGCTCTGGTTTATATTCGGCTATATTTTTGAAATAACTTTACCATAGGAAAGGAAAGATGAATTTCATGATTGAATTTGGTGTTATTCAGCTCCTGGTCGCCCTGTTAGGGGTTGTGATCGGGATCATATTTGGCGCTTTGCCAGGCATGACGGCTACTATGGCCATTGCCATATTCTTGCCGCTAACCTATGCTTATGATTTATCAACTTCTCTATATTTGCTGTTAGGCTTATATGTAGGAGGCATCAGCGGCGGTTTGATTCCTGCAATACTGATCAATATACCAGGAACGCCGTCCTCTATCACGACGGGCTTTGATGGTCACCCAATGGCAAAACGCGGCGAGGCAGTCCGCGCACTGAGAATAGGAATCACAGCTTCCTTAATTGGTGGTTTGATCAGCTTGACTGTACTGGCATTCTTTACACCGGTACTTGCAAAACTAGCAATTCAGTTCTCGGCTGTTGAGAAGTTTTTGATCATACTTTTTGCAATGACAGTAATTGCTGCACTATCCAGAGGAAACATGACAAAAGGTATATTTGCGGGGTTCTTGGGTGTTTTTATTTCCCTGATGGGTGTATTTCCAGATAACCAGAAGTTAAGATTGATACCATCCTTACTGACAACAGAATTAAGAGATGGCTTCCAGCTGCTTCCTGTCTTGATCGGTCTGTTTGCTTTCTCTCAGATGTTCAGTGAAGCTGAACTAGGCATGAGACAAATGCTGATGAAAGACAATGTTTTGTTAGATGGTAAGGAGACAAGAAAGTTCTCCTTCAAGGATTTTAAGGGTCAGATTATTAATTTGTTCCGTTCCGGTTTGATTGGTACCTTCATAGGTGTTCTTCCTGGAGTTGGAGGAAGTGCAGCTTCCTTGATGTCCTATTCCCAATGCAAAGCTTGGTCTAAGCACCCTGAGAAGTTAGGAACGGGAGAAGTGGAAGGTTTGGTGGCCAGTGAAACTGCCAACAACGGTTTGACAGGCGGCGCACTAGTCCCATTGTTATCTCTTGGTATTCCTGGAGATTCTACTACTGCAGTATTGATTGGTGCCTTTATGCTGCAAGGTGTACAGGTAGGACCTTTGTTCATAACACAAAACCCTGATATATGGAACACAGTACTTTTTGGACTTTTACTAAGCAACATTTTGATGTTTGCAGTGATGTTCTGGCCGATCAAATTCCTGGCCAATATCATTAAGATTCCGATGAGCAAGCTATATCCTGCTGTCGTCTTAATGAGCGTAGTAGGTGCTTTTTCAACTAGAAATGGCAATATGACGGATGTCGTTACATTAATCGTCTTTGGTATCGTTGGATATCTCTTTTCCAAAATCGGTTTGCCGGCTACAACCTTCTTAATCGGTTTTATTCTAGGAAGAGACTTGGAGAAGTACTTCATTGATTCACTAAAGGGCTCCGGCGGTGATCTGTCAGTGTTTTTCTCAAGACCTATCGGCCTTGGTATATGGGCACTGATCGTAGGATTCTTAATATATGCATTCTTGGACAATAGAAGGGCGCATAGAGAAAAGCTTGCCTAAATACAATTTTTCATTGGGCATATCATATGATTATCACAGATTACAATCGGATTGATATCTTCCTAATATGCCCTTTCATTTGAAATCACTAAAGGAGGAACATGACGTGGCTGCTCTATTGTATATTAAAGTCAATGAAAAAGATAATGTAGCGATTGCTGTAAATGATATTAAAGCAGGAACAGTATTGATGCAGGGAATTGTTGCGGGACAGGATATACCGCAAGCACATAAGGTCGCATTGAACGACATTCCCGCAGGCAAAGAAATTATTCGATATGGTGTGATCATAGGATATGCTATCAATGATATAAAGATAGGTGACTGGATTAATGAGACTATGCTGGACCTGCCAGTGCCTCCACCTGTGGATGAAATGTCCTATGCAACAAACCTGGTAAAGGACCTGCCAGAGCCACCTGTAAGAACGTGGGAAGGATATGCGAATCCGAATGGCGGCTATGCAGGTACTAGAAATATTCTGGGGATCAATACAACCGTACAGTGTGCAACCAGCGTAGTAAATGTAGCAGTAGAACGTATGAAAAGAGAGCTGCTTCCTAAATACCCTAATGTGGATGATATTGTCCCAATCAATCATGCTTATGGCTGCGGGGTAGCAATCAATGCTCCCGAGTCAAAGATTCCGATTCGTACCCTTCGCAATGTGGCCAAGCATCCAAACTTCGGAGGAGAATTAATGGTCGTAGGGTTGGGTTGTGAGAAATTTACTGTTGAAATGCTGTTGGATGAAGCAGACCGAACTTCTGACAATGTGGTCATACTGCAGGATTTAAAAGGCTTTGCAGCTATGATTGATGAACTGATGAAAATGGCTGATAAAAAGCTTGCTAAGCTGAATGAAAGAAGACGTGTAAATCTGTCATTATCAGATTTGATGATTGGCATGCAGTGCGGAGGCAGCGATGCTTTCTCAGGTATTACAGCCAACCCGGCAGCTGGTTATGCGTCTGATATGCTGGTGCATGGCGGAGCGACGGTGCTATTCTCTGAAGTCACAGAAGTTCGGGACAGTGTACATTTAATAGGTGAACGTTGTATCGATGAAGTAGTGTGCAAGAAGCTGGCTGATGAGATGAAATGGTATGATCGTTACCTGGAAAATGGAGAAGTAGATCGAAGTGCAAATCCAACACCAGGCAACAAAAAAGGCGGTCTATCAAATATAGTAGAAAAGGCTATGGGATCCATTGCAAAATCCGGTACATCCCCAATTGTTGAGGTTTTGTCCCCAGCGGAACAACCAAGCAAAAAAGGCTTGATTTTTGCAGCGACGCCGGCTAGTGATATCGTTTGCGGACCATGTCAGCTGGCATCGGGAATAGGTCTTCAGGTATTCATGACTGGCCGTGGTACACCTTACGGCTTGGCCTTAGCTCCGGTCATCAAGGTTTGCTCTAGAAATGATATGAAGGATATGTGGTCCGATCTGATTGATGTGAATGCCGGCCTGATTGCATCCGGTGACGCTACCATCCCTGAGGTTGGCACAGAGCTATTTAACAGGATCATTGATGTGGCAAGCGGCAGAATGAAGAGTCAGGCAGAGAAGTATCGACTGCACAATGACTTCTGCCTCTTCAATCCAGCACTGATTACCTAAAGGCAAAGTCATAAATGGATACAGTGTACAATAAAAACTACAAAATTAATGCACGGTAAATATGTTCAAAAACTGAGATTTATTTTAGGATATATGTAATATAAGGAATTGAATTAAGCTAGCCTTATGAAGGAGGTTTGAAATGCTAAAGATTGAAGATTTGAAAGGTGTTATTCCACCAATCATTACAACCGTTGATGAGGATGAGAATGTTGATGAAAGAGGCCTCAAAAACGTGATAGACTATGTGATTCAAGGCGGTGTTCACGGAGTTTTCGTACTTGGCAGCAACGGGGAGTTCTATGCATTTGATTTTGAAAACCAAAAACGTGCCGTTGAGATAACGGTAAACCATGTAAACAAAAGAGTGCCGGTATATGCAGGCGCCAGTGCCATAACTACAAAAGGGTGCATCAAGCTTGCGAGAATGGCAGAAGAAGCGGGTGCTGATGCTTTGACAGTGCTGACTCCCATGTTTATAAAACCCAATGAGAAGGAACTGTTTAACCACTTTGAAGCCATCGCTAAGTCAACGAATCTCCCAGTACTTCTGTACAATAACCCGGATAAAACAACCAATAATATCTCCGTTTCCTTACTGGAAAAATTGGCTAGGGTTGATAACATCATAGGAATAAAAAACACGTCCTTCGATTTTGCCCAGACCATTGAATACATCCGTGTTACGAAGGATATAGAGAATTTCAGAGTTCTAAGCGGCTCAGATTATATGATTTATGGTACCTTAGCATACGGCGGAGCAGGCTGCGTAGCGGGTACGGCCAATGTAGCACCAAGATTAGTTGTCGATATATATGAAAAATATATGGCTGGCGACTTTCAGGCTGCAATGGATGCCCAATATAAGTTGATTCCACTGAGAAATGCATACAACTATGGAAGTTTTCCGGTTGTCATGAAAGATTGTATGAACCTGTTGGGGCTAGAGGTCGGTCACCCCGTAAAGCCTATTGACCACTGTAGTGATGAGCGGCTTCAGGCACTCAAAAAAGTTTTGGATGATTTAGGTTTAACTAGGCAGTAAATCAGAAAGAGTGGTGTACCATAGTGAATAGTATTAGGGAGGATGCTTTTAAGATCATAGATGAATCGATCAAAGCTGTTTTGCCTGAAGAGGCAGTCATTAGGGCTTTGGAGAAAAAGACCTTTGCTGGCAGCATCGTTGTCATCGCTATCGGAAAAGCAGCTTGGAATATGGCGAAAGCCACCAAAGACACTCTTGGAACAAAAGTGACAAAGGGTATCGTGATTACAAAATACAAACACGCCAAGGGTGCTATAGAAGGCTTTGAAATTATTGAGGCGGGACATCCCATACCGGATGAAAATTCCGTGAGAGGAGTTTCCATGGCCTTGGAAATGGTCAGAGATCTGAATCAGGATGACCATGTCATATTTCTGATTTCTGGAGGAGGCTCTGCACTTTTCGAAAAGCCTATGGAAGGTGTCACTCTGGAAGATATTATGGATATTACAGATCAACTACTAGGCTGTGGTGCAGATATTGTTGAGATAAATACCATAAGGAAGCACCTGTCTGCAGTCAAGGGCGGACGGTTTGCAAAGCAATGTGGAAAAGCCAATATCTATGCAATTGTTTTGTCAGATGTCATAGGGGACCGTTTGGATTCGATTGCTTCAGGACCGGCTTATCCGGACAACTCGACTTCTGAGGAAGCCTTAAATGTGATAAAGAAATATAAGCTTCAAATCAGTGAAGACTTAGTAGATGTGTTAAAAGTTGAGACACCCAAGATCATAGACAATTGTGAAACAGTAATAACTGGAAGCGTAACTGCTTTGTGCAGGGCAGCTTCACAAGCGGCAGAAAGATTGAACTACAGACCGGTATTTTTATCATCTACA
>MGOS01000012.1:26843-42104 GCA_001797185.1 Clostridiales bacterium GWB2_37_7 | reverse complement strand
CCCGTGTGCCGTGGTTGTTGGTGGGGAAACCGTTGTGCGCATTTCAGGCACTGGAAAGGGCGGACGAAATCAAGAATTGGCTTTATCGGCTGCCATGGGAATTCATGGACTTAAGGATGTTGTTTTATTTTCCTTTGGTTCTGACGGAACCGACGGACCAACGGATGCAGCTGGTGGTATGGTAGATGGACAAACCGTCCTGCGAATTTTAGAGACTCAGATTGAACCTGAGGTCTATCTGGACAACAACGATTCGTATCATGCCCTTGAGGCGAGTGGAGATTTGATTGTGACAGGTTCAACAGGTACAAATGTAAATGATCTGATTGTATTGTTGATTAAATAGAGTTTAGAGGAGGAAATTGAAATGAAGATAGGATTTATTGGATTAGGAATCATGGGTAAGCCTATGGCAAAGAATCTGCTGAAGGCAGGATATGAATTGGTGGTATTGGATAGGAACAAACCGGCAATGGAGGAAGTGATAGTACTTGGCGCTAAGGCAGGGCTGTCCAATGTTGATATAGCAAACCAGTGTGAGGTAATCATTACAATGCTTCCAAATTCACCACACGTAAAAGAGGTGGTTTTGGGAGAGGGCGGCATCATTGAAGGTGCAAAGCCAGGAACAATCGTAATTGATATGAGTTCCATCGCACCGCTAAGCAGCCGTGAAATATTCGCAGCTCTAGAAACAAAAGGCGTTGAGCTTCTTGATGCACCTGTTAGCGGTGGTGAACCAAAGGCAATCGATGGTACATTATCTGTTATGGTAGGCGGAAAAAAGGATATTTTCGACAGATGTTATGATATTATGAAGTCAATGGCAGGCTCGGTGGTTTATGTTGGAGAAAGCGGTGCAGGAAATATTGCAAAGCTTTGCAATCAGATTGTAGTGGCAATCAATATTGCTGCAGTTTCTGAGGCACTGATACTTGCTAAGAAGGCTGGTGTAGATCCAGACTTGGTATTCCAGGCAATCAGAAGTGGCCTTGCTGGCAGTACGGTAATGGAAGCAAAGGCTCCAATGATGATGGACAGAAACTTCAAACCAGGATTTAGAATCGACCTTCACATAAAGGACTTAAACAACGTACTTGAAACTTCCCACGGTGTAGGCGTTTCATTGCCGCTATCAGCACAGCTTATGGAGATGATGCAGGCAATTAAATTGGACGGTTGCGGCGTAGAAGACCACTCAAGCATTGTGAAATATTATGAGAAATTGGCAAATATAGAAGTAACAAGATAAATTATATAGATCTATCAATTGACACAAGCTGTATAGCCTTTGAGCTAGACCTTGTGTCAATTATTTAATCCGATCAATAGAAGGAGGTGCTTTTGCATGAAGCTTTTAAGACAGATCACAATCATCCTGTCGTTTGCTTTTCTAGGAGAAATACTGAATAAGCTTGTTGGAATTCCAATACCAGGAAATATACTAGGGATGTTTTTACTTCTGTTGTCCCTATTGACGGGTATTGTTAAGCTGCAGCAGATTGAAGAGACTAGCAGGTTTTTGCTGGACCACATGGCAGTTCTCTTTGTCCCAGCAGGAGTAGGACTGATTTCAGTAATCGGTATCATAAAGGATACATGGTGGATTCTTTTACTAATCGCAGTTAGCACGACTTTTTTGGTGATGTCTGTTACCGGGCTGGTCGTGAAATATACAAGGAGGTAGAAAAATGATAGAAATCACATCAACAGCCCTATTTGGAGTATTGGTTTCGCTGATTGCATTTGAAATTGGGCTTATGATTCAGAGAAAAACAAAAAAATCTTTTCTGAATCCGCTTTTATTGGCCATTGCAATCGTCATTTTCATACTTCAGGAGGGCAATATCTCTTTGGCTGATTACAATAAAGGCGGCCAGTGGATTGCTTTTTTGATGGCACCTGCCACCGTAGCACTTGCAGTACCGCTGTATAAGAACTTTGAATTGTTGAAGAAACATAAATGGCCTATACTTGTTGGTATATTTACGGGCTGTGTCACCAGTATCGGATCCATCCTGCTGTTATCGCAGGTTTTCGGACTGGGAATGGAGTTAAGCGTATCCATGTTGCCCAAGTCTGTGACCATGCCCATTGCTCTTGAGGTTTCAAAGCAGCTTGGTGGAATACCGGAGATTACTGTTCCCTCGGTTATGGTCACAGGAATTATAGGAGCTATAATGGCACCATTGGTCTGTCGCGTATTGAAAATCAACGACAGAGTGGCAATCGGAATTGCTATTGGTACTACCTCTCATGTCTTAGGCACAACTAAGGCAATCGAGATGGGGGAGATTGAAGGTGGAATGAGCGGACTGGCCATAGGTGTGTCTGGCCTCGTAACCGTTGTGATAGCTCCTGTCATGGTTACAATGTTTCAATATTTCCTACAGTTATAACAGTGTAGGTATTTAGATTAAGAAGCCTTGATCAATATAATTATTTGGAGTTGATATATTGGGGATAACGTTAATTTTGATTTCTTCTCTATTTTTTGTATTAAGCTCATATTTTGGCAAGGTTGTAACAAATACAACAGAAATGTCGGCCATTGTAACATCCTTCAGCCGTTTTGCGCTAGGCGCTATTTTTATGCTAATATATATCCTTTTGGCCAAAAAGTCCTTTAAACCTGCCAAAATGAACTTAATTTTTGCCCGCAGCATCTTCAACTGCATTGCCTTGATGCTTTTTTCTTGGGCACTGCAGTACACAACTATAACCAATGTAAATATGCTGCATATGACTTATCCGGTATTCGTTATTTTGTTGGTTCCATTTATAACGAAAGGAAGCAATAAAAAGAATACCTTTCTCTATTTGGCCGCAATTATGCTGGGAATCTATCAGGTATCCAATCCAAGCTTTGCAAGCATAAACATAGGGGATGCTATTGCTCTAGCTTCGGCAATCGTGGCGGCAGTAGCTATTATATTCCTTGGCGAAGCAAGCAAATACAATGAGGGATATTTGATTGTATTTTATGTTATGCTTATTGGTACCTTTTTCAATCTACCCTTTGCTTATAAGGATCTTGCCGCTTTCGATATTCATGGTCTGATGCCGGTTTTACTTTCTGCATTGCTAGGCTTTCTAGGGCAGGTATTCCTGACTTGGGGCTACCGATATGTGGACTCCGCAACGGGATCGTTGCTTTCAACAAGCAGAATCGTACTAGCTGCTGTCATAGGTTTTATGTTCCTATCGGAACCTTTGAATATAAGGATCATTCTTGGAATTGCTATCATCTCAGCAGCATTGGCTGGCGTAAGTGGATTCTTTAGTAAGAAAACGAACAAAGCTGCATTAAATGAAGTGAGATAATAATCAAAGATAAAGCCCTAATATCAATAACAAATTTTGATATTAGGGCTTTATCTTTGATAAAATACAGACGCTTTTCAATTGGTTTTATTGTTATTCAGTATTGTGCTTTTATCACCCTTAAGTGATCTTGGTATGGGCTATGAACATTATAATACCCCTCAGTCTAGCATGATAAGTTAAAGATACTATATATATCGAGGATTTATTACTTGATAATCAGCTTTTGCCCAATATAAATCATGCCAGTGCTTGGCAAGCTGTTTTTCTGAACGATGTCGCCAATAGGTACCTTATACATCTGAGAAATCAGCCAAAGAGTGTCTCCTGCTTTTACGGTATGGGTCAGGGAACCGGGTATCTTCAGGATTTGACCGATATATAAATAGTTAATATTAGCAAGATTATTGGCTTGAACTATGTCCTGAACGGTTGTGTTATACATGAAGGCAAGCTTGTAAAGAGTGTCGCCTGGCTTTATAACATGCTCCAAATAACCGGTCTTTATGTCAGGAACAAGCAGAGTCTGACCTACCCTGAGTGTATAGGGAGGATTTAATTCATTAAGTCTTGCTAGATATTCAATAGAGGTTTTGAAGGCTCTGGCAATTTTATATAAAGTATCACCGCTTCTTACCGTATATTGTTTTTTGACTAGAGCATTTGCACTCTGAGATATGAATCCATCAAAGCCTTGTACTATCATCCTGTCAGAGTTGATCATTTTAGGCACGACAGGGGTTAAGCTTGGTGCCAGCTCGTATTGTGTCCATTGCTTCACTAGAGCGCCTGTCTTTACATCAAAAACCTTGATTCCTGAATTGAAGTTAAGAAAAATATATTGATTTGTTAGAATTGGCCTTACCTGATTATTGTGGGTCGTATACTTTTCGTGATAGTTACTTTCCCATAATAATTCACCGGTGACTCTGTTCAGAGAGCCAAGAACCATGTATTCTCGATCGTATAGAAGAACATCCTTACTAACACTGATTGGTGCTGTTGTATCAAGCCTTGCGATTGGTGTGTGCTTCCAAAGCAGCTTGCCGTCTGAAGATTTTATTGCATATATATATGTCTTGAGACCGCTAGGACCATATTCATCTGTAACAAAATACACTAAGTCATCAAAATAAACAGGTTTGCCTACTACATGAGGCGAATTTTCTAAACCAATAGCATATGTCCAATCTATTAGACCAGTCTCTGTATTGATTCCGGTTAACTCTATATTTTTGTTTACATTATGCTGACCTAATGCAAGCAGTTTGTCACTGCCTGCAATTATGTTTAGATTCAATCCATTCTGCGGTGTCATTTCCCATTTCTTTTCTCCTGTCTTCAGATCATAAGCGGTAATTTTCCTTTCCTCAGGAGTTGTCCAGGTTTCACCTTTATACATCTGAGCATAGAGGTTTTGCTGGTCATAGGTTATATAAGCAGGAACGAAGCCAACATGGTCCAAGCTCCAGGGAACCTGATAGCTTTCTCCTAAGTCTTCAATTGCGTAGAGTGTGGCATCTATCATGGCATAGATCCAATTGTCCTTTAAAACAATTGCATTAGTGTTGATAGAAGGCTGTGGCTTATTCACCAGGAACCTCCATTTGATGCGGAAACTGTTCCAGTCCACTGCCATCAGTATATTATTGTCTATTATATAAACAGTATCCTTTGTAAAGGCAATAGGCACTCCAAAGAGCTTGTCATAACCAAAACGTGTTTCCAGATCAAAGTCAACAGGGGCATAATTGGTGTTATAAGGGGTTCTTCCGGGCATATACCAAGAATCCTCTTGGCCTGCCATATACCCTATTTGCTCATTTTCTCTATAATAAATATCGTTGTTCATTATTGACCTCCTTACAAAAGATTCCATATCATTTTATTCCAATGACTATCGAGTGGTGAATCTATTTTTGTATTAGGCAAATACTGACGGTCCCCATTATTTGTACTAAATTTAATGAACATTTTTAACCTTCAAATTGCTGGAGTAATTGCTGCAGAAGCGAGTTCAGACGGCATCAGAAAGAATAGGTGCCAGGGATCGAAGCTATTAAGTTATTGCATGAAGTAAATGGAATGGACAGTGATTACTTATGATACGGTGAATCGTATACATAACAACAAAGAAAGATAATTTCCAATATGATATGTTTCTGCATACCATCGATTGTGAGGCCGTGGACTCGGGGGTAAGGGTATTTAACATATTATTATATGAACTATTCACACTTATAATAATACAGCTAAACTTCAGATAGTATATTCTCGATATATTTCACAATATCATAAACACATTTGAAGGTATGGACATCTTCATCATGAATGGTTATGTTGAATTTCTTCTCACATTCGATTACCAATTTTGCAACATTGACGGCACCAATTCCATTATCAATTGTCAATTCTGTTTCAAGCACAATATCTTCAGAGTCAATCTCAATAATTTCAGCCAAAATTTTCGCCACCTTTTGAAAAACCAATTGTATCCCTCCTAGTATAATATTGATATAGCCATTAAAGCTATATAGTTTATAAGTTTCTTTATCAGATAACAGAAGAAGGTGTTCTTCCTTCATCAGATGTTATCAATAAATATTTATCATGTTTGATGGCTCCCTAATAGACACCAGACTTTCATAGGATATAATTATTAAGGATAGGATAAAGAATGTATTCCTCCTTGGGAAGTCAGTTCCTACTGACCCATACCTATTGTTGAGTCAATTAGTCCATTCAATGAGGTTTTATGATTCGGCTGGTTGGGAGCCTCAGGCTATACCCGCATCACATGCTAGGTTGTGTACTCATTAGATGGAAATGGATTCCTATCAGAAAGGAGCTTTTGCTCATGTCAAACATTGTTTTTAAAGATTTATTTATCTCGGTCGGTATTGATGTTGGTGCGGACTTCAGTTGGATGTCTATCGCACTTCCTAATCAGACCTTTGTAGGAAAACCTTTTAAAATCTTACATTCTGATCTTAATTCCCTAAGCTTAGCTGTTTCCAAAATAAAAGAAGCAGAAGAGCTGTATTCCTTAGAAAGTCGCATCTTTCTGGAATCCACGGGAATTTATCATTACCCACTCTTCTGCTATCTTCGTGATAAGGGTTTTAACTGCTCAGTTATTAATCCTATCATCACTAAGAGTAGCACAAACATTAACATTAGAAAAGTACATAATGATCGATTTGATTCAAAAAAAGCCGCTTTAATCGGTCTGAAACCAGATTTAAAGGTCTCACTCATGCCATCAGAACTCGCTTTGGATTTAAGAAATCTTTCTAGAGCGTATTATGACCTGATGGACAACCGTTCTTCCTATGTGAACAAATTACAGGGCGAACTCCGTATGATGTTTCCACAGTATCTGAAAATCTTTTCCAAGATTACTACCAACACTTCACTGACTCTGTTGGAAAACTATACATCACCAGAGGCTTTCTTAAATGCATCCAGAGACCAGATCATTGATTCTATCAGATCCACAGCTAGATCCATACATTTTCATTTGTTTTTTGAGACTCATCAAAAGGCTTATTAAGATTACCCTTTTTTAATCCAATGTAAATATCAAGTATTTTTCATTTCACTATTGACATTTCTTAGCTGGACTTGAAATTCAACTTCTCGTTTCATTTGCTGTTAAATCAATGTTATTACAACAACGGGCTGATGATTCCAGTGTAAAACAAACTAAGTCTGTGAAGTGCCCTAGTGCATGCGATATATAACAGCTTTTTGTCATCTGCGGTATTAAAATGGTCATTATCTGCATCAAATATCAGTACACCATCAAACTCCAAGCCCTTTGACAAATATACTGGTATGATGAAGATTCCGATTAAGTCTGTTGTACCATCACTCTTTATCAGTTGAATATTAAGTTTATTCTTTAAACGGTCATGCAAGGAAATAGCATCTTTTTCAGTCTTACAGATCAAGCCTATAGATTGATAACCCTTTTCCTTGCAAGATGCAATCTCACTAATCACCATATCATCAAGAGCGGATGAGTTTTGGGCTGTATAGACTACAGGCGTATCCCCTTTACGGCTGAAACTATTGATTTTAAAGCCTTGATCAAGGAATTTTGCACTATATTCTAAAGTTTCACTGGTACAACGAAAGCTTTTATCCATGGTAATAAGGGTGGAATTTCTCTTGTTTAATATTCTACTGAAGTGGTCATAGAGTGATAAATCTTCTTGTTTCCCGATGGTTTGATTTATATCCCCTAAAACCGTATATCGGGATTTTGGAAACAGCAAGTTAAGAATTTCAAAATGCATGGGGTAGTAATCCTGTGCCTCATCAATTACAACCTGCTTTATATCTTCATAAGCAGTGTCAGTGTAGTCTTTTATGCTTAAATGTAAAAAACAAAGGGCTAGTGCATCATCATATTGCAGGTTATCCAAGTCAAGATTTTCGCAGGTAAAGCTTATAATATCTTCAATAGAATCTGGCAGTTCTAGACCTTTTGCTAAACTATAAAAGTAGTTTTTATTACTGAATAACTTCTTATAAAATTTAAGACAATCTAACTGTGTAAATTTCTTTATTTCCTTCATCAACACAGTGCTTTCATATATAGATAACATACGGGCTACTTCTTCAACTTCAAACGAATGCATTGTGTGGTTCATAACAAAGTCTTTTAATTTATTCAGACGATTTTTACGCTGATCATGTACTGGCTTTAAGATAGAATATTCTAATTCCTTCAAACGCGAGCCTAAGTGTGCTATCTTATTTTCATCCAGTATCTTGCCTTTTAATAATTGACGGCTTGCGATATGCTTTCCGTTATAATAGACATCGCTAAATTCAATCCATCGATTGGGCAAGTCACGAATATAACGTTTTAATATTTCAACAAATTGACTAGAACCCTTGAAGTCCATATTACTTTTTATCAGGTTGCTGTATTTATTGCTATTTGATGTGAGCAGACGTTCTAAGAGTTGATTCTTGGTTTGTATATGATCATTCTGCAAAACCCTGACCAGTATATCTTCAAATATAACAGAATTCACATTTTTTTCTCCCAGCTCAGGCAGCACATTTGAAATATATTGCTCAAATAAGGTATTTGGTGAGAGAATTACTATATTGTTAGAAGACAATTTGGCAGATAACCCCTGATACATAAGATATGCTACTCTATGAAGTGCAACGGAGGTTTTACCGCTGCCAGCAACTCCCTGTACCATCATCAAATCCATTTCCATATCTCGTATAATGATGTCCTGGTCTTTTTGTATGGTTTCTACTATTGTTTTCATTTTAGAGGAAGCGTTTTGGGACAGCAGTTTTCTTAAAAATTCATCTTTAATTTGAATGTCCGCATCAAAAAAATATTCTAGTTTTCCCTTGTTTATTTCATATTGACGCTTTAAATTAACCTCGCCTTTTATCTTTCTGGCAGGGGCTTCATAGAATGCCTTTCCTGTTCCGAAACGGTAAAATACACTTGCTATTGGAGAACGCCAGTCATAAACATACATTTCATAAGATTCATCATCTATCAGTGAAGATAATCCAATATATATTTTCTCAAACTCATCTTCATCGTCGAACTTAAAATCAATACGCGCAAAGTAAGGTGAATTAATCGTTCTCTCTAATGACAGTATCTTATTGACTTCCATTTCATATTCGGAAATCTTGTCTGATAACGGATTTGCATATTGGTTTAACTCTATAAGCTCATAAAAGTTTTCTAAAGACCAGAGGTTTGATATAGAATGCGTAGTATCTTCGCGCATTTCCTTCTTTGAAGAAAGGATGGCTTCCTTATTTTCCTGACTACTCTGTGTTAGGGAAGATAATTGTTCCTGCGCAATTGATATAGTTTGCTCTAAATGTTTGTTTTCAAAATCTTGTTCAAATTGATTGTTTTCCAATTTTGCATTCTCCCTTCTGTTTTTAATAAATAAAATATTGATTTCACATCAATACTTCTGTAGTATGATTCAGTATATATGATACATACAAAAAATGTAAAACATAAGACTGCAATTAAAAAAATATATGTGATATAATAGAATTAGGGAAGGAAATATTTCTAATCAATTGGTGATTGGAGAATGCCTTACATATTATGTATTTACAAAGTCCCGAAGCAGGCTTAGACTGTTTCAGGATTTTTGTTATTGCTCAAAATAATAGCTATTATAATAAGCCAGGTAAGATGTTTAGCGGCTATTGAATGGTGAAGTTAGCAAATGCTAACAAGAACACACCATCCACTGTGAGGCCGTAGCTTTGGTGCTTAGGGGGTAGGTGAAACAGAGTTCGCCAAGGTAGTACCTTTGGTTATACATCTTCAGATCTGAAATGTTGGATTGAAGAAAATACTTCAAATAGATATTCTTCGAATGAGGTTGTAGTCCGGTATAAGTAACAATGGATGCAATGAGGTAAATAAATAATAAAGTAGGCAGATCTCATATCGACACTATAAGCATTGATATGAGATCTGCCTTTGATAATTCCTTGCCTATTTCTGGTTTAATCAACATGTATTCCCATACAAATTGAATCATAAAATTTGCCATTTATATGAAAATCTCTTGTAAGCTTTCCTTCCTCGTGAAAGCCTAACTGTTTATATAGTGCTATTCCTTGCAGGTTGTCTTCCTTCACGCGCAGGTTAATCTTTCGGATAATACCGCCTTCTCTAGCCCACTCAAGAAGGCTGTTAATCAAGTGTTTTCCAATTCCTATGCCCCAATACTCTTTTAAGACGCTTACCCCGAATTCTCCAGTATGTGATATTCTTGGCCGCCCTCTGGCTTTAAATGACAAGTTGCCAACAACATTCCCATCTATTTCAGCGATAAGGTACACCTGATTGGCGCTTCTTTGAAAATCTTCGATAATTTTTACTTCCTGTTCCACAGTAATGTTGAATTCACCCGAGCCAAAAGTGAGGTGGTCACTTTCACCTGCTATTTGCTGAATATATGCTATTATTTTTGCTGCATCTTGGCCTTCTCCTCGCCTTATTGACAGCAATTGACCGTTTTTAAGTGTGACATGCTTTTTCATATAATATTGTCCTCCTGTTTAAATAATAAGAGCTTGGTATATACTGCTTTGAAGGGGGCGTTTATTATCCAGTCTAACTCTTAGGGAGTATTCCTTCTGCCGGCTCGTATCTTACACCATTTTCTGCATCGATTTCTATAAAGAGTTGGATGGATTCTACTTCGATTTTGCCGTTCCTTAGCTTAGCTGTCAGCATAAATGGAAAATTGTTGCTAGTGGGCATTAAATACTCACTATATAAGGTTAAATATTCTTGATGCAATCTATGCTTTTTATCAATATTGGTTTCTTGATAAGCCTTATCCTTTATATCTTTTATATAAGCCACAGTATCGGGATCTTTTGATGGATTGCAAATGACCATTTCGGTATATATTATAGCTTCTAGCTCATCGCTTGCTTCCTTCTGTTTAATGAATTGGCTTTCTATACTGTTAACTACATAATGTTCAGAATATCCCTTTGTAAGAAAGTCTGATATATAATTTCTCATTATTACCTCATTAGAAATCGACTCTTCCGGAGCAGCAACTACTTTGTTATTGTAATTGCTTGTGTTTAATTCTTTGTATTGTGCTGTACAACTTACAGAATAAACTACAAGTACAAGTATGAAAATAATAGATTTACTTTTCATTGAGTTCCTCCATTACAAATATAATAGCAAGCTATAAATATATTACCATTTATATCACAACATTTACATATAATAGAAAAAATAATAGGATTAAAAATTAATCTAATATTTACATTATGATGCACTGACTTCATAATTAAGGTAGAATATTTATATATGGGTGGGAGGTTTTAAAGTGAAGATTATGATTATTACGGCCAGTCCAAATAAAGATGGACTTACTGCTGCCTGTGGCAATGCAGCTAGATTTGGTACAGAAGCAGCAGGAGCAAAAACGCAGATTGTAAACCTGAATGAGTTGAAGGTCGGGAACTGTCAAGCCTGTGGCAATGGTTGGGGACCCTGTTTTGACAAGCATCAATGCCAAGTGTTGGATGATTTCCAAAGCTTACACAACAGTGTGGAAGACTTTGACGGCTTTGTGTTTGTTACCCCGGTGTATTGGGGAGATATCAGTGAATCCGCTAAGGCTTTCTTAGATAGAGTCAGAAGGTGTGAGGCTTGGAAAAAGGAAGCTACATATTTTCAAAATAAGCCTTTTATAGCAGTCGCTGCGGCTGGAGGAAGCGGCAACGGAGCTATGACTACCCTGACAAATATAGAAAGGCTGCTGGTGCACATTAAGGCGGATAGATTTGACTATATTGGTATCACAAAAAAGAGCAGAGAATATAAAATAAAGACTATTATTGAAGCTTCAAAGGCTATGGTTGAGCATATAAAGGAAAAATAATATATACATAAAGAATCCCCATGCTGCATAATTGCATGGGGATTTAAATATCTTAGCTACTTATTTTTTCTTTTTATGAGAAGATATACAGGAAGTCCCAAGGCTGTTATAGCTAAGCCATATAGGGCATAGGATGTGCTGGTGATAAGTGTACTGATAAGTATATATATCCCACCAGCTATACCTATAATAGGTATTATAGGGAATAGTGGGACAGTGTAAGGTCTCTCAATATTCTTATGCTTTGATCTCAAAATAAAGATACCGTAAACGGTCATAACAAAGAATATCCATACTGCGAATACCGCCAAATTTGTAAGTGTTTCAAAGGAACCGCTCAAAACATACATAGATGCTAGAACCGCTTCAAATAATAAGGTATTTACAGGAGTTCCAAATTTATCACTTATTTTTCCGAAGAACTTAGCAAAGGGAAACAGGTTGTCTTGAGCCATAGCAAAAGGAACTCTTACCCCTGTCATCAAATAACCGTTTAGTGCACCAAATATGGATATCATTATGCCAGCCGCAATTAAGGCTGCACCGGAATTGCCAAATAGTATTACTGCAGCATCAGAGGCTGCTTTTTCTGATGTGATAACCTCTGAAACCGGCATGATATTTATAATCGCAAGATTGATCAATATATAAACAGCGATTATAACTGCTAATCCGATGATGATAGATCTAGGTATATCCTTCTTAGGATTCTTAAGCTCTCCAGCCATGTTTCCTACTCCGACCCAGCCATCATAAGCCCATAGGGTTCCTAGTATTGCTGCTCCAAAGCCTGCTAAGCCGGTAGCACTGGATGCAGTAGATGAAGCTGCTGCAAAGCTGTTCGCTTCTCCTTTTAATAGTCCGAAAACAATTATTACAAATATAGGAATTAGCTTGCCTATAGTTGCTACGAACTGCACCTTACTGCCTAGCTTGGTTGATATAATATTGATCAACGTTATAAAGAATATAATTAAAATTGCTAGAATCTTTTGTTGGACAGCAGTAAGCGCTACAAAATAGGTTGCTTGAGTCACAAATACAATGGATAAGGCAGCCGCAACGCCTGGAACATAAATTACAGCTTGCACCCAGCCAAATAAGAAAGCCCATTTCTCACTATAAAGCTCCTTTATATATACAAATATGCCACCTGTCTTAGGTATCGCAGCAGCAATTTCTGCTATAGTAAGTGCTGAAGCTATTGTAATGATACCTCCTACGATCCACGCAAGGATACCTAGTGTTGGAGTTCCTGCATTACTGAAAACTGAAGATGCCTTAAAGAAAATTCCTGAGCCTATTACCACACCTACAACCATTGTGATGGCTTCCATTAGACCGATTTCTTTTTTTAGAGCTCCGACGTTTGCTGCTTTGTTTGTTTTTTTGTTTGCTTCCAAAATTAATACATCCTTTCTTATGAACATTTCTATATAAATCGCACTAAAGTTTTGACATGGAAGTAAATAGTTCTTTGTGCGATTTATAAACAGCGGATAACATTTCGTGCTATTTTAGCGATTGTAAATTGTTTAGCACGAAATATATGGAATCAATATGTACTTTAAGAGTTTTTTGCGTAAAGATGGAAATACAAAGGACAGAGAATAAAACAGCATAGAAAACAATGCTATTTTACTCCCTGTCCTTTTATCTGAAAGTTTCCTTTAAAAAGTTGCTCCTTTGATGCCACATTTAAGTGGTCTCTCCAGGGTTATGTCCAATTATTGTACAAGACCTGAAAGCTTCGGAATAAAGGGTTAGCTGCCTTCATTCCTTTCTCCTACGGTTTCTTAACAAGATATCTCCAATAATCTTCATCCATACATATTAAATTCCAAAATACATTTTATTGAATATAAGGTTAATTGTCAATGGTAAGGATACCCATAGAGTACTAAAAAGTGCTCGCATAGGTATTATACTTGAGATAAAATAGATATTAGACTGAAGTAAAAAGCAGGGAGTGGGTGTTAATATGAGCGTGATAAATAAAGTATCCCTAATAGGCTTAGGGAGTATTGGAGCTACTTATGCCAGTAAGCTGCATGACATGAACCCAAACTGTTTGAGTGTTATTGTCGATGCAGAAAGATACGACAGGTACAATGCAAAGAGCTTTGTTGTAAATGGCAAAAGCTATGATTTTAGCTTCGTAAAGTCTGAGGAAGCCGCAGAGCCTGCTGACCTAATAATTGTGTCAGTTAAGTTTCATCATCTTCAACAGGCGATACAGGATATGAAAAATCATGTAGGACCCAATACTATCATACTCTCGCTTATGAATGGGATTTCGAGTGAAAGGCTTATAGGGGAAGTCTATGGTATGGAAAAGCTTTTGTATGGCATGGTGTTGGCCATTGATGCTGAGCGTAACGATAACACTATAAAGTACGCTAGTACAGCTAAAATCTATTTTGGAGAAGCAAGCAATACTGCTTATTCAGAAAAGGTTACAGCGGTAAAAGAGATTTTTGATAAGGCAGAGATAGGATATATCATACCTGATAACATGCTTTATACCCTATGGTGGAAATTTATGTTTAATGCAGGCATTAACCAGACCTCGGCGGTATTAAAGACAACCTATAAGGTTTATCAGGAAGTCAAGGAAGCAGAGGATTTTTTGAGAGACACGATGAAAGAGGTTATGATTTTATCTCAAAGAGTAGGGATAAATTTGAAGTATGAAGATATTGATGAATTTGTGAATTTAGTAAAGAGACAATCACCTGACTCCAAAACCTCCATGCTTCAGGATGTGGAAGCCAGACGTAAGACGGAGGTAGAAATGCTGGCAGGCACCATATGTGAGTTGGGAGAACAATACGGAGTAGAAACACCAATAAACAGAATGTTATTTCAAATGATAAGAACTATAGAAAAAACTTATTAAATAATACTGTATAAAACTGCTAAATAAATAAAAACTATAGGCAAATGCTGTGTTTTGAGGTGAAGTAGTTTATGTCAGGAATGAGAAGAATAGACATTAGAGAGCTTGACCCTATCGTTAGATATCCTACCGTAGCAGAAACCTTTGAGAATTTGGCGGCGGGAGAGAAGCTAGAACTAATAAATGACCATGACCTTCAACATCTTCTTAAATACAAATTCACACTTGATTATCCGGACGAGTATGATTATGAGCATATAGAGCAGGGACCCATGGTTTGGAGGGTTCTTATAACTAAAAGATAGAACAAAAGCTCCGAGAGCAACTCGGAGCTTTAATCTTTTAATTAGAATCTTTTGCAGATTGCTGTAACTCTTTCCTTGGCTGGAGTAAGATCTCCATCCTTGTTTTCTATAGTCCAGTTGATGATATCAGCGATCTCAACCATTTCATCCTTGCCAAAGCCTCTAGTTGTTGTAGCTGGAGTACCTATACGGATACCGCTGGTTACAAATGGACTTTGTGTCTCAAAAGGCACAGTATTCTTGTTAACTGTGATGCCTATTTCATCAAGCAGATGTTCTGCTTCCTTACCTGTTACAC
>MGOS01000012.1:24462-26834 GCA_001797185.1 Clostridiales bacterium GWB2_37_7 | reverse complement strand
TAAGGTCAAGCAGCATTAAGTGATTATCAGTGCCACCGGATACGAGGTTGAAGCCTCTATCCATTAGTGCCGCTGCAAGCGTTTTTGCATTATCCAAAACTTTTTGCTGATATTGTTTGAATTCTTCCGAAGCAGCTTCCTTGAAGCATACAGCCTTTGCTGCAATGATATGCATCAGTGGTCCGCCTTGGATACCTGGGAATATGGTTTTGTCTATATCCTTAGCATATTTTTCCTTGCAAAGAATAGCGCCGCCTCTTGGACCTCTAAGTGTCTTGTGAGTGGTAGTTGTCACAAAGTCGGCATAAGGAACTGGACTTGGATGCAGACCTGCAGCTACAAGACCTGCGATATGGGCCATATCCACCATCATATATGCACCTATTTCATCGCATATCTCTTTGATTTTAGCAAAATCTATTATTCTTGCATAAGCGCTTGCGCCTGCAACGATCATCTTTGGCTTGTGCTCAATAGCCATTGCTCTTACTTCATCATAGTTTATGAAGCCCGTTTCATCCACTCCATAGGATACAAACTTGAAAAGCTTGCCTGAGAAGTTAACAGGACTTCCATGAGTCAAGTGACCGCCATGGGATAGGTTCATGCCCAGCACTGTGTCGCCAGGGGTAAGGACTGCCAGATAAACACCCATGTTTGCCTGTGAACCTGAATGCGGCTGAACATTGGCATGGTCAGCTCCAAAAAGGGACTTCATTCTGTCACGAGCAAGATTCTCTGACATATCTACATATTCACAGCCGCCATAGTATCTCTTGCCTGGATAACCTTCAGCATATTTGTTTGTAAGGTGCGAACCTGCAGCCTCCATAACTGCCTTGCTTACAAAGTTTTCTGAAGCAATAAGCTCTATTTTGCTTGATTGTCTTTCTATTTCCAATTCAATTGTTTTAAATAATTCCGGATCTTGTAGCTTAAGATTTTCGTACATTAAAAAAACCTCCTATTTTCTTGCCTGGACCATGTGTATTGCTTCACCCTTAAGACCGCATACAGCCTCGTGGAAGGCTTCTGATAAGGTAGGATGAGCGTGTATTGTATTTTTAATAGCATCGATTTTGAGCTTTGTGCTAACTGCAAGAGTACCTTCGTGAATTAAGTCAGAAGCATGGGGTCCCATTATATGAACACCTATTATTTCTTCCTGCTCATTAGACAAAACCTTTACAAAGCCTTCACCTTCTCCGAGAGAAAGTGCCTTACCATTGGCTCCAAACATAAACTTACTGACTTGATAGCTTATGCCCTTTTCCTTTGCTTCATCCTCTGTCATTCCGACGGTAGAAATCTCAGGGAATACAAATATGCAATCAGGAACAGGCGAATGGGAGTGGTTTTGCATACCATGTATTTTTTCTGCTACGGAGATGCCTTGGTGAGATGCAGCATGAGCTAACATAATCAACCCATTTACATCTCCGATTGCATATATGCCGCTTACATTTGTTTCGTAGTTTGCATCAACCTTAATTCCTTTTTTACTGTATTCTATTCCAAGGCCTTCAAGGTTAATACCATCAAGAACGGGTTCTCTGCCTGTAGCAACCAGAAGTGCTTCTGCTTCTACTTCATATTTACCCTTCTTGTTTTCTCCTATTACATAAAAAAGGCCATTTCTCTTTTCTATTTTTTCTATGCTGCATTCAGTAATCAGGTCTACGCCCTTTTTCTTGACGGAGACTGAAAACCTTTTTACAATGTCGCTGTCTACTCTTTTGAGTATATTAGAACGATTAACTACTGTAACAGCGGAGCCCATAGCAGCAAAAATACCTGCGAACTCCATAGCGATTACGCCGCCGCCTATTACAGAAAGTCTATTTGGTATTTCCTTAAAGTTTAATATTTCATCACTTGTTAGGACTCCATCCAGATTAACACCTTCAATTGGTGGAAGCGTGGTTTTGGAGCCGGTGGCAATAATGATGTTTTTAGCTGTCATTTCTTTTACACTTCCGTCAGGCATTGCAATGACCACTGTGTTTTTATCCTTAAGGGAAGCCGTTCCATTGATAACCTCTACACTATAAGCATCGAGAAGCTTCTCAATACCTGAAACCAATTGATCTACAACTTTTTGCTTTCTGTTTTGAACCTCTTCAACATTGATGCGATATCCATCGATTTCGATACCAAATTCTTTGATATGCTTCAGGGTATTCAAAATTTCAGCATTTCTCCATAAAGCTTTGGTAGGGATACAGCCTCTATTTAAGCATGTACCGCCAACCTTATCCATTTCGGTCAGGCAAACATTGGATCCCAGCTGGGCAGCTCTAATAGCTGCCACATAGCCGCCGGGACCTCCCCCTATTACAATAATATCTTTATCCATGGGTTCTCCTTACTTG
>MGOS01000012.1:23918-24448 GCA_001797185.1 Clostridiales bacterium GWB2_37_7 | reverse complement strand
ATCATGAGGTGCTGACTTTAGAAGCTCAGGGTTTTCCTTTGCTTCACCTGCAATTTTGATCATTACGTCTATAAATCTATCCATAGTTTCTAAGCTTTCTGTTTCAGTTGGTTCAATCATTATGGCACTGTCTACTATCAGTGGGAAGTATATTGTTGGTGGATGGTAGCCATAATCTAGAAGTCTCTTTGCGATATCAAGAGTAGAAACCTCATGAACATCAGGACCCAAGCCGCTTAATACAAATTCGTGCTTGCAAATTGTATCTATTGGAAGATAATAGTGCTTCTTAAGTCTTTCCTTGATATAGTTGGCATTTAGTACAGCCATTTCACTAGCCTTTTTAAGACCAGCAGCTCCCATAGTCAATATATAGGAATATGCTTTAACCATAACGCCAAAGTTGCCGTAGAAGCTTTTTACTTTTCCTATGGAAAGTGGCTTGTCATAGTTAAGTATATATTTGTCAGCTGTTTTCTCAACAACTGGAACTGGCAGGAAGTCAACCAATTTCTTGGATACTCCGACAG
>MGOS01000012.1:16923-23827 GCA_001797185.1 Clostridiales bacterium GWB2_37_7 | reverse complement strand
GTGTACAAGATCAGCGATTTCCTTTATGTTCTTTTCAAACAAGCCGAGGGTACTTGGATTTGTAAGCATAAGACCAGCTATTTCGTCATTCAGTGCAGCCTTTAAGCTTTCTATATCTACAGCACCGTTTTCATCGGATTTTATTTCAACAACCTCAAAGCCTGCTACAGCTGCGCTGGCAGGATTTGTACCGTGAGCAGAGTCAGGGCAGATTATTTTATTTCTCTTGCTGTCACCGCGGTTTTGATGATAAGCCTTTATGATCATCAAACCTGACAACTCACCGTGAGCACCAGCAGCAGGCTGCAAGTTAACTTGCTCCATGCCGGTGATTTCGGCAAGCATACTGCCTAGCTCATGCATTAACTGAAGAGAACCTTGTGCGGTTTCTATGGGTTGGTATGGGTGAATTCCAGTAAACTTTGACAATGAAGCCATATCCTCATTTATCTTCGGATTATACTTCATAGTACAGGAGCCTAGTGGATAGAAGCCTGTATCAACACCAAAGTTCTTGTTTGAAAGCAGGGTATAGTGTCTAACTACATCTAGCTCGCTGACTTCAGGAAGCTCCAGATCCTTTTCCTTAAGCATGGCTTGTGGAAGCATTTCATTTAAGCTAGTTTCCGGTACATCACATGCAGGAAGCGTGTAAGCAATTCTACCTTCTCTGGATATTTCAAATATTAATTCACTATAGTTTTTCATCATTACACCTCCTACATTCCCTTCAATATTTCAACTAGCTTATCAATTTCTTGCTTTGTTCTCTTCTCCGTTACACAGAAAAGCAAAGCATTTTCCATACCTTCATAGTCTTTAACAAGATCATAGCCGCCTAGTATATTGTGCTTAAGAAGCTCTGCGTTTACATCAGAAGCCTTATGACTGCTTTGAACTGCAAATTCCTTGAAGAATGGCTTATTGAACACAGGCTTGAATTTACCTGTAGCAATTATTTGATTGTAAGCGTAGTGTGCTTTGCTGGCACTTTGCTGTGCTACTTCCGCAAGTCCCTTTTTACCCATCGTTGTGAGGTATATTGCTGCTGTTAGGGCATTAAGAGCTTGGTTGGAGCAGATGTTGGAGGTAGCTTTTTCTCTTCTGATATGCTGCTCTCTTGCTTGAAGAGTCAGTACAAAAGCTCTCTTTCCATCTATATCGGTAGTTTCTCCGATTATTCTGCCGGGAAGCTTTCTCATAAGCTTTGTGGTAGCAGCCATAAAGCCAAGGTATGGACCGCCAAAATTCAGAGCATTACCAAAAGCTTGCCCTTCACCTACAACAATGTCTGCACCCATTTCACCAGGCGTCTTAAGTATTCCGAGAGATATTGGATCGATTACATTTACAATAAGAAGTGCTTTGTTTTGATGCGTAATGCTTTCAACCTCAGTTAGATCTTCTACTATACCGAAGAAGTTAGGGTTTTGTACGATAACACCAGCTGTAGTGTTTGATACAGCTGCTTTTAGCTTTTCTATATCAGTGACACCGTCTTGGCAGTCAATTTCAACTACTTCAACTCCTACAAATCTCATGTAGGTTGCCAAAACCTTACGAACCTCAGGATGTACGCTCTTAGAAACCACTAAGGATTTTTTCTTCGTATTTTCTACTGCCATCATTCCGGCTTCTGCACAAGCAGTTGCTCCGTCATACATTGATGCATTTGCTACATCCATGCCTGTGATGTTGGCAATCATTGTTTGATACTCAAATATTACCTGCAAGGTTCCTTGGCTGATCTCCGGCTGATAAGGAGTATATGCTGTATAGAACTCTGAACGAGAAGTAATATGCTTTATTAGAGCTGGTATGTAATGATCATAGGCGCCTGCACCCAAGAAACAAACCATATCATCTATGCTTTTGTTCTTGTTTGCAACACCGTTTACGAATTTTGATAATTCAAGCTCAGACATTGCTTCACCAAGGTTGAGCTTCCTGGAAAGCTTAACCTCAGCAGGTATGTCAGCAAACAAGGCATCGGTACTTTCAATACCGATGCTTTGAAGCATTTGTTTTTCTTCAGTTGGTGTATTTGGAATGTATGGAAACATTTTATACCCCCTATTTGCAGTGAGCTTCGTATTGTTCTGCATTCATAAGCCCATCTAGCTCTGATTTATCGCTTATAGTGACACAAATCATCCAATTTGCATATGCATCTTGGTTAAGAAGAGATGGATCGTCAACAACAGCTTCATTAGTTTCTATTACTGTTCCTGATACAGCTATGTATACATCTGATGCAGCCTTTACTGATTCTACAGCACCAAAAGCATCTCCAGCACTTAGCGCGGTATCAACTTCTGCCAATTCAACGAAAACGATATCACCCAATGCGTGTTGAGCATAGTCAGTTATACCAACATAAGCCTTCTCACCCTCAACCTTTATCCACTCATGATCCTTTGTGTAAAGCAAATCCTTTAATACGTTCATTTTACATCCTCCTAAAAATTTATTATTTTATTTATATTTATTTGTTAACCATTATATTTATGATGTAGGGGACAGGTAAATTGACTGTCCGAGCTGGCACAGAGACCAGTCCCTAAACCCCTACATTAGTTTTATATTTACTTCTTGTAGTTCTTATTCAAGAACTTCTTGCTGATTACCTTTGCCTTTAGAGGCTTGTTTCTTATAACAACCTCAAGAGGTGTTTCTAACTCTGCATAAGCAGCATCTATTAGTGCCAAGCCGATGCTCTTTTTTACAGTAGGAGCCATATAGCCTGTAGTTACAACACCAATCACCTTGCCATCTGCCATTACTTCATAGCCGTGTCTTGGAATACCTTTGTCAAGCAATTCGAAGCCTACAGTTTTTCTCTTTAAACCTTCTTCTTTTTGCTTAACCAAAGCATCCTTGCCTATAAAGTTCTCTTTGTTTAACTTTACAAATATTCCAAGTCCTGCTTCTAGGGGGGTGATGTCTTTCGTTATTTCGTTGCCATATAGAGGCAATGTTGCTTCGAATCTTAATGTGTCTCTGCAGCCTAATCCGCAAGGCTTAAGACCTAATTCCTTGCCTACTTCCATAAGCTTGCTCCACACAGCAGAAATATCTTTGTTGGAAGCATATATTTCAAAGCCGTCTTCGCCTGTATAGCCTGTTCTGGAAACTAGGCATTTGATGCCTCCTACCATAACCTCTCTATTGCAGAAGAAGAATTTGATATCATCAAGATTTGTGTCAGTAAGCTTTTGAAGTATTTCTTGTGCCTTTGGACCTTGTAAAGCCACCTCGGAAACTTCATCTGATACATTCTTAAGCTTTACATTGTAGTTGTTTTTGTTGTCAAGCATCCATTGGTAATCTTTGTCTACGTTGCTTGCGTTAATAACAAGGTAGAAAAACTCGTTGTTAAATTTGTAAACCAACAAGTCGTCAACTACGCCGCCTTCAGGATAGCACATAAGTGCATACATAACCTGATTGTCAACCAATGTAGAAATATCATTGGTTACAAGATTTTGTACAAAATCAGCAGCTTGAGGACCTTTAACTTCTACCTCGCCCATGTGTGATACATCGAATAGTCCTGAAGCATTTCTAACTGCTTCGTGCTCTGGAATAATACCTTCATATTGAACTGGTAAAGCCCAGCCGGCAAAGTCAATTACCTTTCCTCCACAGCTTTCATGGGCATTGAATAGAGCGGTTTTCTTACAGTTTTCCATTTTTATCCCCTTTCACATATTTAATTTTGACAAAATATAGGATTAAAAAAGAGATATAAGATGACACACTAATTCCAGTATGCCATATTATACCTCTGTTTATTTACCTGAGAGCTTCACATTTGAATGTTTTCTCCTTCGGTGCTGTTCGCTTTTCAGAGTTCCATCCAATAACGGTACTTTTGCCTGAAAGTTTCTCTGAAAATAGACATTTTTCAAATTGCTCCTTCGGCTCTTACGATTGAAGCCTCAATATAATAAGCATCTCCCGTTATTTTCATTTGGTTATTTAGTTATTTAGAATATTAAGAATATATTGTATATCCTAATTATTAATGTTATCACAATATATGCTTGAAATCAATGCATTGTTGTAGCACAAATGCTTATTTTGTCAGTGTTCGCTAGATATCTTTTTAACAAACTATCAATCCTTTTTCGCCAGAGTTATTGACAGTTGATGAGTACTAAATTAATATAAAGACAATTACTATTTAATAATATAACTGGAGTGAACATAATGAGTAATATTAGTGTTTTTGAAATTATGGGACCTATTATGATAGGACCCTCCAGCTCCCACACAGCAGGGGCAGAAAAATTAGGGAAGGCAGCCAGCAGTATTTGGGGAAGAAGCTTTGATGCAGTCGAGTTTTACCTGCATGGCTCTTTTGCCAAGACCTACAAGGGTCACGGTACAGATAAAGCCTTGGTTGCAGGTATACTTGGCATGAGTGCTGATGACGAAAGACTGCGGGATTCTATGAATATAGCTGAGAGCCGTGGCATCAAGACGGATTTTATAGAAGTGGACTTAGGAGATGTTCATCCAAATACTGTGAAAATTGTTATTAAAGATAAAGACCAGTTAATGCTTACTCTTGTAGGTTCATCTATCGGTGGAGGCAATATTATCATTACAGAGGTTGACGGCAGTGAGTTAGAAATCAGCGGTCAGTATCCTGTTATAATAGCAACACACAAAGATACCAGAGGCATGGTGAGCAAAATCACGGGAGTTATAGCAGAACATCAGCTGAATATTGCTACCTTGGAGGTAAGCAGGGAAAGCAGGGGTGAGACGGCTACTACTGTTATTGAGATTGATAGTGCAGCACCGGATAGCATCATTAATGAAATTTTACAGATAGAGAATGTTATTTCTGTCAGAGTACTAAACGCCATTGAATAGGATATAGGAGGCAAGCGGATAAATGTATCATAAAGCACATGAAGTAATAAAGGAAACAAAAGAAAAAAATTGCAGAATATCTGATGTTGTACTGCAAAATGAAAGCAAGCTTACTGAGCGCAGTGCAGAAGAGATACGTGAAAAAGTAAGGGAAGTTTTGAGGGTCATGCAAGATGCAGCTCAAAGCGGTATAGATAAAGAAACGAAATCAGTAAGCGGACTGATCGGAGGCAATGCTGTTAAGACAGATCAATTTAGAAAAACCAAGCAAACGGTATGTGGAGATGTAGTAAACAGGGCGATAGCTCGAGCGCTGTCGAGCTCTGAGGTGAATGCATCTATGGGCAGGATTGCTGCTATGCCAACTGCCGGCGCCGCAGGGATCGTGCCAGCTGCAGTAATTACAGCTGCAGAAACGATCAATGCCGATGAAAATGCTATGATTGATGCTTTGCTTACAGCTTCAGGAGTCGGTCAGTTGATAAAGAAAAACGCGACCATCTCAGGAGCAGAGGGGGGCTGCCAGGCAGAATGCGGAGCTGGTGCTGCAATGGCTGCTGCTGCTATAGTAGAGCTTTATGGAGGCACACCTGAAATGGCCTTTGATGCGGCTGCTATTGCCATAAAGAGTATTCTGGGCTTGGTATGTGATCCTGTAGCGGGGTTGGTAGAGGTACCTTGCTCTAAGAGAAATGCAACAGGAGTAGTAAATGCGATGGCTTGTGCTGATATGGCATTGGCGGGCATCACAAGTGTTATACCCTTTGATGAAGTAGTAGATGCAATGTATAAAATAGGCAAATCCTTACCTGCGGCCTTGAGGGAGACTTCCTTGGGAGGCTTGGCGACAACACCTACGGGGGAAACAATAAGATGCAGACTCATGAAAGGAGATAAGGATACTTTATTTTAGCAATGACAGTACAAGTCCATATATTTAACAATAGTTTATTTTAGTTAAAGTAGGGGGAGCAATCATGCATACTAGGAAGCCAGAATGGTTAAGGCGTAAAATACAGGGAAGTCACGTTTCCAGTGAAGTATATAATATAATAGATGAATTGTCTCTGAACACTGTATGTAAAGAAGCAAATTGTCCAAATAAAATGGAGTGCTTTAATAGAAGTACAGCTACCTTTATGATATTAGGCAAGGTCTGCACTAGAAATTGCACCTTTTGCAATGTTACCAAGGGAGAGCCTGAGACAGTGGACCATGAGGAGCCTCGCAAGGTGGCAGCGGCAGTAGAGAAGCTTAAGCTTAAGCATGCAGTTATAACCTCTGTCACACGAGATGATCTGCAGGATGGAGGAGCCGGGCATTTTGCTGAAGTGGTAAAGGAGATTCAAAAGCTGACGCAAGCAATAACTGTAGAAGTTTTAATTCCTGACTTTGACGGGGATGAAGCTGCACTTGAAAAAGTGATCGCAGCAAAGCCGGAAATTATAAACCATAATATAGAAACCGTTCCGGAGCTCTATACAAAAGTTAGACCCATGGCGAATTATGAGCGTTCATTGGCTTTGTTGAAGACCGTAAAGGCAAAGGACAGTACAATCCTGACCAAGTCAGGTATCATGTTGGGCTTGGGAGAATCGGAAGCTGCGGTTATAAATGTAATGAAGGACCTAAGAAGTGTGGGCTGTGATATCATAACCATAGGGCAATATCTTGCTCCGTCCAGTAAGCATCATCCTGTTATTGAATATGTTCATCCTGATATATTTGAGAAATACAAAAACATTGGCATGGAGCTGGGCTTCAAAAATGTGGTATCTGCACCGCTTGTAAGAAGCTCCTATCATGCAGATGAAGTATTGGCAGACAATTAATCCAGTTGAATTTATACAAAGGAGACCAATATGCTTTATACTGCAGAGCAAGAGTCGTTAAAGAGTTGGAGGCAGCACTGACTGTAGTGAACGATTTGTTTAGGAATAATAATGGTGGGAGGATTTAGTATCCTCCCACCATTATTAATGCTATATAAATATTAATTTTTAATACTGCTGTATAAATT
>MGOS01000012.1:682-16892 GCA_001797185.1 Clostridiales bacterium GWB2_37_7 | reverse complement strand
CTGCTGATTTTTTTTGCAATCAAGCTAGGAAATATAAGCGAGGAAGTAATGATAATAGCAGCGGGTATGTCAAAATATAAGGCTTGCTTACTTATTGTTAGAGGATTGACTTGGGTTGAAAGGCCCAAGACCATAGTTATATTCAATATATTTGCACCTAGGATGTTTCCGATAGAGATTTCTGCATGACCTTTGCGCAGAGCAGTTATGGCAGTTACAAGCTCTGGCAACGAGGTTCCTAGAGCAATAAGAGTTAGGCTTATTAAAGCTTCAGATACTCCCCAAACTTTTGCTAAGGATGTTCCTTGACTGACCAATAGTCTAGCTCCAATCGTTATAAGTAAAATACCAAATAAGAATTTTAATATTTGTATAGACCATTCTTTTGTAGAATGCTTTTCATGATGAGCTGATTTTCTTGATTGTGATTTTTTATAGCCTATTAGGGCAATATTGAAGATTATAAATGTAAGCAAGAAAAGTAGTAATAGATAGCCTTCAAATGCATTTATGATTCTATCTCTAGACATAAACCAAAAAGCTAAAATATAGCTCATGAGCAGTATGCCTTTAAAAGTATAAATCTTTGAGGCGGTCTTTGTTGGTTTTATAAGATTATAAATTCCAAGTATAAGGCCGGTGTTGCAAATAATAGACCCCAAAGCATTACCGACTGCTATGTCAGATTGGTAGCTGGCAGCAGAAAAAACTGATACCATGGTTTCGGGAAAAGTAGTTGCCAGGCTTACAATGGTAGCACCGATAATTACTTCAGGAACTCGTGTTACTTTGGCAATCCAGCTAGCTGAGTCTACAAAATAGTCGCCGCCTTTAATTATCAAAAATAAACCTAAAATAAAAAGTAAATAAGTTATAATCATTCTTCTGCCCCCTTGATTTAGTAAACAACATTTCAATCAGCTATTTTATAACTCTTCATAAGCAAAAATGCTCAATTGCTTATATATAAAGTCGTGCACATTTTAATAATATTTCTAGACAGCAGAAATAGACCATAAAAAACGTACATATTCATTTGCTATGAGCGTAGGGATTGGATTCATAAACCAAAGATGATAAAATATAAATGACTTCTACATGAAGCATTATGAAAAAGCAATTGGAGGGATTAAGGTGAAAAAAGTAATTATTTATGGAAGCCATCATTGACCGGAATGCGATGAACTGAAAGAGGTTCTTTCAGAAAAAGGGATAAAGTTTGCTTACTTTGATATCAGCTTGGATTTTGGTGCGTTAAAAAGATTTTTAAAAATTAGAGATATTCATCCGGTTTTTATATCGGTAAAGGAAGCTGGAAGAGTAGGAATACCTGCGATATTAGTAGATGATGAAGTAATGCTGGGATTAGAAGATGCTAAAATCGACGAATTAATGAAGTAGAGGCTGCAATTGCAGCCTCTTTTTTGTATAACTCCTAAAGGTTTAACAACAGTAAGGTCTGAATTTATGGTAAAATATAGAATATAAGGAGCCGATATTATACATAACCAAATATCCAGGAACAACTAAATAGTAAATTCCCATTCTGAAGCGGCTATTTTCCGCCAATACTGCGTTGTCCTCAGTTGTAATAGAACCACTATTGCGCCTTCCTCCGCCTTGTCTTGATTAAAACTATCTCGCTTGAGAACCAGGTTTTATTATTTAGTTGTTCCTCAGCTATTAACTTACTTTTCAGTTTGATAAATATTTTCATATAATGTAAATAATAATAACTAATATATAAAATATGGGGGTGCTTCTATGGATAAACAAATTGACCTAACCAAAAGCGTTTATGAGCTATGCAGTCAGTATCCTGAGGTTATACAGATCATGCAGGAGATAGGCTTCAAGGACATTGCAAATCCTGCGATGCTAAATACAGCTGGACGATTCATGACAATTGCAAAGGGAGCCGCAATGAAAAACATAGATATGGATTCCATTAAACAAGCCTTTGAAGCAAAAGGCTTCAGCGTACTAATTTAAATTTTGGACAAAGGAGGAAAGCACCATGAGTGAGATAATCAACAACAGAGAATACCGACAAAAGGTACTAAAAGGACTTATTAAGGAGCTTCATGAGGGCAAGGATTTTGAAGAGGTAAAAAGAAAATTTCAAGAGGTGTTTGAAGGCGTTGCTGCCAAGGAAATATCTGATTTAGAAGCTAGTCTTATTGCAGAGGGCATGCCGGTTGAGGAAATTCAAAGACTATGTGATGTTCACGCCTCAATTTTTAAAGGCTCTATAGAAGAAATACATAAGGCAGATCATGAAGGCATCAAGCCTGAGGATGTGCCGGGGCATCCTGTACACACCTTCAGATTGGAAAATAGAGAGCTGGAGAAGCTTATAAATGAGTCACTTAAACCAAATCTTCAAGCTTATAAAGTCACTGCAAGCACTGATAACAAAAATAAGCTGATGGCTAATTTAAATGAGCTTTTGGATATAGATAAGCACTACAGCCGCAAAGAAAATCTATTATTTCCATACCTTGAGAAATATGGGGTAACAGCACCTCCAAAGGTAATGTGGGGCGTGGATGATGAAATAAGGGCCGCAATAAAGGAAGCAAAGCTCAAGCTGCAAAGTGCTGCTGAAGATGCATCGACTATTATAGAAGAAGCCATAAACAAGGTCGTTGAAATGATATTTAAGGAAGAAAACATATTATTCCCAATGTCCTTGGATACACTTACAGAGGATGAATGGTTCAGCATTGCAGAGGAAAGTGATGGAATAGGCTTTTGTCTGACACAGCCCAGCGGGAAATGGAAGCCATCAAGGGCAGCGGTGGGGCAAAAGGCAGCTGCCTTTGAACAACAGTCCAATGGCAGCATTAAGTTTGAGACCGGTGTACTGACGGTCAAAGAGATCAATGGTATTTTGAACAACATCCCTGTTGATATTACCTTCATAGATAAAGACAATGTTGTTAAATATTTTACCTTGGGCAAAGAGCGCATATTTGCGAGAACCAAGGCTATAATAGGACGAAATGTATCAAATTGTCATCCTCCTGCAAGTGTTCATATAGTGGAGGAAATGGTAGAGGACTTCAAATCAGGACGCAAAGACCATGAAGACTTCTGGATCAAGATGGGGCAGATGGTTGTGTATATTAGGTACTTTGCTGTAAGAGATGAACAAGGTGAATATATCGGTACCATGGAGGTAACACAAAATATTGCACCTATAAAGGCTATAGAAGGGGAAAAAAGACTTGTTGAATAAAGTTAGGGGACGCTGCCCACAGCGTCCTCGATTTTTTGAACACCATCTAGGCTTACTGCTGCTGCGATAAGAATCAAGTTAAAGAGACTCACAAATATCCACCCCCTTCGAATTAATCAGCTCATTATCAGCATATGCTGTAGAGTGAATTTTTGACACAGGGCTTGTGCAATCAGAGAAATGGCACCAAGAGCTCATTTGTTGCATAATATAAGTATTATTGTTAAATTTGCGATTCGAGGAGGAATACTATGTGCGGTTTGATAGGATGGGTAGATACACAGAGGAATCTTAGCACCGAGAAACACATTATGGAAAAGATGACAAATACTTTATCCAAAAGGGGCCCGGACAGCTCCGGAGTATACTCATCTCTTCATGTCTTGCTTGGGCACAGAAGACTTACTGTGGTAGATCCTGAGGGCGGCGGACAGCCAATGATAAAGGTCATAGGGGATAATACCTTTGTGATTATATATAATGGAGAGTTATATAATACATCCGAGATACGCGGCAAGCTGAAGGACAGGGGCTACACCTTCAAATCCTATTCCGATACAGAGGTGCTTTTAACTGCCTATATTGAATGGGGTGAGGAATGTGTTAAGCACTTTAATGGTATATTTGCTTTTGGTATATGGGATGAAAACCATCAAAAGCTTTTTACAGCCAGAGACCCTTTAGGAGTTAAGCCTCTTTTTTATACACAAAAAGGCAGTTCTTTTATATTTGGCTCTGAGTTAAAGGCATTATTGGCTCATCCCGATGTAAATCCCATTATAGACAGTGAGGGAATACTTGAGATATTTGGTTTGGGGCCTGGGAGAACACCGGGAAACGGTGTGTTTAAGGGCATAAATGAGGTGCCTCCGGGGCATTGTCTTAGTTTTGTAGAAGGCAAAATGAGAATCAGAGAGTATTGGAAGCTAGAGAGTAAAATTCACACTGATGATTTGGATACAACAGTTGAAAAGGTAAGAGCGCTTTTTGTTGATGCTGTAGAAAGGCAGTTGGTCTCTGACGTACCTGTCTGCACCTTTCTTTCGGGGGGGTTAGACTCTAGTGCTATTTCCGCTGTAGCTGCCAACTATTTCAGAAATAAAGGGCTGGGTGATTTGAATACTTATTCAATAGACTATCAAGGCAACGACAAGTATTTTAAGGCAGACAGCTTTCAACCGGATGCGGATGCAAGGTATATAGATATCATGAGCAAACACATTCAGAGCAACCATCACGATATTGTGTTAAATAATGCAGAGTTGGCAGCTGCTTTAAAGCAGGCTGTAAAAGCCAGTGATTTGCCTGGTATGGCGGATATTGATTCTTCTCTTTACCTGTTTTGTAGAGAGGTGAGAAAGGATGCTACTGTAGCTGTATCCGGTGAGTGTGCCGATGAGATATTTGGTGGCTACCCTTGGTTTAGAGAGCCGGAGCTTATAAATTCTGATACCTTCCCCTGGTCTAGAGCTGTAAAGGAGAGAAAGAGCATACTGTCAATGAATTACAGCAATTTGCCATTGGAGGACTATGTAAACTCCAGGTATATGGAAACCTTAAGTGACGTACCCAGATTGGAAGGAGAAGGTGCTGAAGAGCATAGAATGAGAGAAATATTCTATTTAAATATGAAATGGTTTATGGTAACGCTTTTGAATAGAAAGGATAGAATGAGCATGGGCAACAGCCTGGAGGTAAGAGTGCCTTTTGCTGATTATAGAATAGTTGAATACGCATTTAATATTCCTTGGAGCTACAAATATTGCGACAACATAGAAAAGGGACTTTTAAGAAGGGCTCTAAAGGGAATATTGCCTGATGAGGTGCTATATAGAAGGAAGAGTCCTTATCCTAAGACTCACAATCCAGCGTATTTGCGTATTGTTCAAAACTGGATGAGAATCATTTTATCAGACCCAACTTCGCCGATATTGCAGTTGATTAATGAGCAGGCAGTGTCTGAAATAGTTGAGACCGGGGGCGTTTCCTTTGGCAAGCCTTGGTTTGGGCAGTTGATGAAGGGTCCGCAGCTTATTGCTTATCTGATACAAATAGACACTTGGATGCGAGAATACAATGTAGAAGTAAGATAATGATTATACAAAACAATAAAGAACAGAAGTAGATCTCATACTTCTGTTCTTTATTGTTATTATATACTATGACATATAATATAGGTATAATATAAATGTATATTCAAAAATGGGGTGATGAAATGTTGAATGACAATCAGTTATCGAGATACTCTAAGCAAATTATTTTGAATGATATAGGGGTAGAGGGGCAGCAGAAGCTGCTTAACTCAAAGGTGCTTGTTGTAGGTTCGGGCGGTCTTGGGTCTCCGGCTCTATACTACTTAGCTGCATCTGGTGTAGGAACTATTGGCATTGCAGATTTTGATAGAGTAGGATTATCAAATCTTCAAAGGCAGATACTGCATTTTACTGAAGACATAGGCAAAAGAAAGGTAGATTCTGCTGAAGAAAAGCTAAATAGGCTTAATCCTGATGTTAAAATCATAAAATATACATTTAGGCTGGATGATCAAAATATAGAAGATATTATTAAGGAATATGATGTGGTTGTAGACTGCACCGATAATTTTACAGCGAGATATCTAATAAGCGATTGCTGTTATCTGCTTAAAAAACCTTTGGTAGAAGGAGCAGTTGTTGGCTTTATAGGTACACTTATGACCATTATCCCTGATGTTTCACCCTGCTACAGGTGTCTAAACCATTTACCGCCCCAGGATGGGACAGTACCCTCCTGTGCAGATGAAGGCATATTGGGTGCCGTTGCCGGAATAATCGGAACAATGCAAGCCCTTGAAGCCATTAAGATATTGCTTGGAGTGGGCGAGGTACTGACGGGAAGATTATGGTTTTTTGATGGGTTGACCATGGAAATTGAGGAAATAACCTTGGATAGAAGTGAGGACTGTCAGTTATGTGGTGTGAACCCTGTAATAAAGGAACTAGTAAGCTATGAAATAAAGTGTAAAAGAAAAATTATAGAGTAGTCAGTGCAAAGCTAGAAGTTTTATAATATGCTGGTTATTTATAAAGCAACATTTATAAATCATAAATACAAAAAGGCTTCATATATTTATAACGAGGCAAAAATATATCCCCCTGCCTCGTTGAAACGCCTTGGGTAGTTTTTTGCAACAAGTGCAAAAAACTTTCAATAAATCTTGTTATAAGAAATATTGAGATAGGAGTATAAATATATGGAGCTTATTTATTTTATACCACCAGATAAGCATGGGGAAGAAAGCTTAAAGAGTCTACTGCTAGAGCATCCCGAAATACAATATGTGTCCCTTATGGGAGTAGATTTTATGGGAAACGGCACGGATGAAAAGATACCTATAAAGCTAATGCTGGAGGATATACAGAGCTTCTTGCAATATGGTGTGCAGACAGATGGCTCCAGTGTGGATTTGAAGGGTATTACCTCTCTTAATGATGCCAGGGTTGATCTGCTGCCAGATGTCAGCTCTAACTGGTATGTTGACTATAATTACTATTATTATAATCAAAATTGCTATACAAGAAACCTTGTTGCACTAGAACAAGAACTTCCTATAGGTACCTTGAGAATACCGGCTTTCTTGATGCATAATGGCGATAGGATCGATTGTAGAGCAATTCTTCAAAGGGCAACAGAGTGCTTTGAGAAGGAAATATTACAGTTGTTTAAGCAGCATCCAAAGTTATGCAAGCAAATAGGTGCAGAAAGTGTTGAAGATATAGATAAGGTAATTTTGACGGCGGGTACTGAACTGGAGTTTTGGGTAAGAACACCGGATGACGATGCAGACGTTGAGAAGCTATCGGCATCACAAGCCTTGAAGGAACAGTATTGGAAAAGAACTACTGGCGTGATAAGAACAGCCTTAGAAAAGAGTATATGGATATTGGAGAAATATGGTTTGCAGCCAGAAATGGGGCACAAGGAGGTCGGCGGCGTCAATAACCGCATAGAATCCAATGGAAAAACACGCTATGCCATGGAACAGCTCGAAATAGACTGGCACTTCAGCAGTGCATTGCAGGCAGCGGACAATGAATTGCTGGCAAGAGAGCTTATAGCTGATGTATTTAGAAATCATGGCTTGGAGGTTACCTTTGCAGCCAAGCCTATTGATGGTGTAGCTGGAAGCGGAGAACATACCCATGTAGGCGCAGCACTAAAGCTGAAGAATGGTAAATATATAAATATTTTTAGCTCTGAAAGAATGAAAGATGATTATTTAAGTGAAATAGGCTATGGGGCAATGATGGGAATCCTAAAGAACTATGAAATTATAAATCCCTTTGTAACAGCGACCAATGATGGCTTTAAGAGATTGAAGCCAGGCTTTGAGGCTCCGGTTTGCGTTGTTGCTTCCTTGGGGCATAGCTATAATATTCCGTCAAGAAATCGGTCTGTGCTGGTGGGACTGGTAAGAGATATAGATAATCCCAAGGCTACAAGATTTGAAGTAAGATCTCCTAATCCTTATTCAAACACATACCTGGTATTAGCGAGCCTTTATCAGGGTATGCTGGATGGGATTCTTGCTGCAGTAAAATCAGACTTAAGCTCAAAGGAGTTAGAGGGTGAAATTTCTAAGGGCTTTGGTGTGGCAGGCAGCTATCTTGACAAGGATAGAGTTTACAGAAGTGAAGAGGATGTATTCGAACACTTCACGGAGGCTGAAAGAAGTAAGAATTTTGGCAACCCACCGGCTACGGTTTGGGAGAATATAAGGAGCTTTGAAATTTTTGAAGATAAGCTGGCTGTATTGAAACGTGGAAATGTATTTAGTCAGGAGCTTATACAGGCATACAAAGAGACTATATTGTCACATTGGGCAGCAGAGCTGGAGAATAGAATAATCCCAGATAATATTAGGCATATAAGAGGCTACAAGGAGCTGCATCTCAACGAAGCCTATACAGATCTGGATGTGGTATTGTGGAAAAAAATTAGTTATATCAAGCAGAAGCTTGCAAAGGATAGTTCTATAGAAAAATCCCATTTTACCAGGATAAAGGATGCCTTGAAAAACCAAGAGTATAGACTTGTATCTGCACTGCAGCTTGAAATGGCAGAAAGCATGAAGGAGCTTGATGAGCTTTACTTGAGATACAAAACCAATATGACGGAGTTCTAGAGGAATTTGACGAAAAAAATATAATCGAGTAGATAATTTAGAAATGCTACTGTCGAACAGTTTTTGTCCCTAACAAGGAGTTCTGACATAATTTTCTCTCATCATTTGTTAATATATATTTAACATCCTCCCAATCTGCTAGGCTGGATTGGGATTTTATTTTTTAGGAGAAACAAATGATGAGAAAAATTTTAAGTTTACTTTTTAATGTCTCAGTGTCTTTCATTATATTGGTTTCTTTACTATATATAATGTCTGCAGCACAAACCCGCAATAACCCAGCACATATTCCCTCAGTATTGGGCTTTACGCCACTTACCGTTGTATCAGGCAGTATGAGCCCCGGAATTGAAACCGGAGATATGGTGGTCATCAAGAAGGGTAATAAAAATATAAAACCCGGAGATATCGTCACTTATAGACTAGAAGATGTGCTTGTAACCCATAGGGTAAAAGATATTTTTGATACAAATACTGCGGAGGTATTTATTACAAAGGGAGATGCCAATGGCATACCAGATTATAAAACGGTAGAGCGCAGCCAAATACTAGGTAAATACATGTTTAAAATACCTATGGGCGGATATATAAAAGCTGGATTAAGAGGACTGACCGGTATATTAATAATAGTTGGATTAATACTGATAGGTGTTATGATAGAAGTGTTTAATTATACACTTGTTAGGTTGGATAAGGTAGAAAAAATAATCAAGCATCAAGTGTATTTTAACAAGCAAAGCTTGTAGGATATAGCGTGCATATTCAAATTTGTGGGCAGGATAAAAAAAACTTTGGGCTCAATATACGTGAAGTATATTGAGTCTTTTTTTATGCGTTTATATTTGCAAATATGTATATGATTTATAAATATGGTTATAATTACAAGTGGGAAAGGGGGAAGTGCAGAGTGAAGAAAATCGGGAATTGGTTATCAAATGTTTTACTAATAATTGTAATACTGATTGCAGTATCATATATATTCAATTTATATCAAGTAAGAAAAAACCCGGAAACTATGCCAGGGACTTTTGGCTTCATACCTCTAACAGTGCTTTCTGGAAGTATGAGCCCTGCCATTGAAACGGGCGACATGATAGTAATTAGCAGTGTAAAAGAAAACTTAAAGGTCGGGGACATCATTACATATGATGCCGGAGACTTCTTAATAACACATAGAATTATTGAAGCTGCTGAAGAAAATAATCAAGTAATGTATATTACCCAAGGTGATGCAAACAACACGAGGGATACAAAATTAGTATCGCAGGATCAAGTTTTAGGAAAATATCAATTTAGGATTCCTTATGCCGGATATGTGATGACTTACCTTAGGGGTTGGCTGGGAATTGTGACTGTGATGGGGTTGTTGATGATATACCTAATTACAGTAGTAATAAAAGAGACCAAAACCCAATTGAATAAAGCCAAGGGCTCAAATCAATAGGGTTATATATAAAAATTATACGATTAAATACTTTACATACTCATTTTGCAGCAAGGTAAACGCTCTAAAAATGAAAGGAGTGGGTTATGAGCATAGTGGTAAATGAAAAAGGGATATCACTGCAATGACATCCCAAAAGTAAAACATTTATAAAAAATCTCAACTATAGTGTACCACAAATAGAAATAAATATTAAGTCATTTGTGGGAGTAAACAAGAATTAAAATTTAGGAGGAAGATTAAATGAATAAGAAAGTAATAATCAGTTTAGTATTGGTAGCATTAATGGGCTTTGGAACAGCTTTTGCAACATATGCATGGTTTACAAGCCAAGCAACAAGCACTGGTAACACTTTTACAGCTGGAACATTGGATCTTAATGTTAATGAATCAGATGCGACTGCAAGCTTTACAATCAACTTTAATAAAGGGACTTCAGCAAATCCGCTTCAACCTGGTGATACTTTAACTTTAGGTGAAAACAATCAACCAGGATATGCAAAAGTTGAAATAAAGAATAACGGCTCATTAGATATGTTCTATTTCGACAATTTTGTTTTATCAGGAGAAGACCAACAGCTTGCAGAAGCAATCATAATAAAGAACTGGAAGAATACACTATATAAACAAGACGGAACAACTATTGCAAATGAAACTATATGGCCAGACCAATTTATTAGGGATGCTCAATTTGTATACAATGTAGATGTTGACTACAATGATGATGGCCAAATATCACTAGCAGAATGGTTAGATGTAAGAAATACACAAATGGGACCAGCTAATGGCTGGGATTTTGGTGCATTAAAACCAGGTGCAAAGTTTGTTCAAGAATTTGAACTCATATTTGATGAAGATGCAAATGATACTTATAACGTAGCGGGCGGATTAGAGCTTGAAGTTGATTTTAAGGTAGTTGCAACACAAAATAAAGTAGGTGCTGTTGATGCACTTATAGCTGATGAGGGTATCCCATATACAGCAGGAGCTGCTAACCTAGTAAATTCACTAACAATAACTTCTCGTTTAGCAGATCAATAAAACGATTAAATAGCAACATTTCTAATATAAGTAATTAAATAAGGGTGGCTCTCTGCTACCCTTTTAAATAATTTGATAATATTTATCAATATAATGTACAGGAGTGAGTACATGAGAAAGTTAATTGCCCTAACATTAATAGTTATAATGGTATCTGTTTCTGCTGGTATTGCTACATACGCTTGGTATACATCATCAGCCACAAGTACGGACAACACCTTTATATCGGGTACAGTACTTATTACAAATTCATCACAGTATCCAACGCCATTGTTCAGCTCAAATGAGAATGATATGTGGTTTGTTAAATACTGGTATCCTGGCTTGGACACAGCTAATATAGCTGGCCAGGATAGGCATATTGTAATCAAAAATGGTGGTTCACTGAAGGCGAGAGTAGAAGGAATATCTGCAACAGCAGCGTTTTATACAGTAGATCCACAGAATCCTTCTGAAAGGATTCATGCAAGTGCCGATGCAGCAAAGGAATTTAAAGAAAGCCTAATTGTCACTGTGCTTGATGATACAAGAGCAAATACATTATATACCGGTACCTTAGCAGATTTGATGCAGGATGGATATAAGAAGTTAAATTCGAATGTTTTATTACAAACCAGCGGCTCCTTTAATCAAACCAGACTTTTTTTCAATGTAAAAATGTCTGAAGCTGCAGGCAATGAAATACAAGGTGTAACAGCTGATGTAGATATTGTAATACATGCCACACAAGAGCATGCACCAATAAATTAAAACTAAACTATATTCGAGTGGATTACCACTCGAATATAGTTTGAATTTATCAAATAAAGAAGTGCTTATGTCTAATGAGGATTTCTTTATTTGATAAATCAAGGCGGTGATTATATGAAAAGCTACAAAAGAATGCTATCAATTCTGTTAATAACAGCAATACTATTTACAATATGGAATATTAAAGATGTGAGCATATTACAGGCAAATTCTGATCCTACTGTAACCCTTTATGTACATGGCGAACGATCTGCTGGAGGACCTATATTCAGTAAAAAGGGTAATGTAGCGGAAGGTCTATGGGCACCTGGGTATTCTCAAAGTGGTATAATGCGCATTCACAATAATTATTCAGATAGAATCAGAATAAGCAACCTAGCTTTAACAATAAAACTAGAAAAGTTTGATGGAGAGCGTTATCAGCCTGTAATCGATGAAAGCTTACTACTTAACTATGCCAGAATAATGAAGTTAACAATAAATATGGGTAAATATTTGGTGTTGGACGACACTATATTTGATGAGAGCTTCTATCCAATGCTTTATATTCAGAACAATAACGACTATAAGGGCTATTCTCTGCCAATAACAAGCAGATTTGCTATTGGCAGAAATGATTTTGCAGACCTTGAGTATACAGTAAAAATGGATGAAAGCGCCGGAAATGATATGCAGGGGCTTAAGGCTACTGTAGATTTTTTGGTGAATGTTGATCAATACAAGCAAAATTCGAATGGTGGACAGGGTAATGGCAGTGGTGCTCAACTTATCAATGAGCAAACCATATTGGAAACTCCCATTGACTATGCTACAAAATATCCTGATATCAAGGATCATTGGGCATATGATAGTATCGTGGGACTTATTGAGCAGGGAGTTGTAACAGGATATCCTGATGGAAGCATTAGACCGGATAATTACATAACAAGGTTGGAAGCTGCGGTCCTGATATCAAGAGCTTTAGGTCAAAAAGGCAGTGATGGAGCTTCGCCTTATAAGGATAAGGTACCTGATTGGGCAAGGGATTATATTATAGAGTTGTATGAAAAAGGCATTATGATAGGCATTGCCAACAACAGGTTTAGTCCAAATTCAACCATTACAAGAGAAGAAGTGGCAACCATACTTACCAGAATGTATAAGCTCAATTCTGAAGAAGAGAATTATGTAGCCTTAGAAGATCTAGATGGTTGGTCTACGAAATATATTAAAGCTGTTGTAAAGAATAACGTTATGCCTAGTTTAGAAATAACAAAGTTCAAGCCGAAGCAAAGGATGACAAGAGCGGAGACTATGGATTTCATATATAAAGCAATAAAGCAGATGAGTTTAAGTAAGTAGGAGGGTAAGAAAATGAGGATAGATAAATCAAAAGTACTTAAGGCAATTAAGAAGATAATGACTGTTACAATTGCTGCAATAATAGTCAATGCAATGATGTTAATTACCCTAGATACTTATTCCTGGTTTGTGTCATATGTACAGAGCAATACAATTGTCAGGGCTGCTGCAACAGATGATATATTGAGGAAAATGGAAATCGTAGATGAGGAAGATCAGCATTATGATCTTATAAACGGCAATAAGAATAAAACTATTTTAAATCCAGAATACATTTTAATCCAGGGTAAAAATGACGAAGCTTACACTATTTACTTCGAGTTATCAGATTCAATAAAAGAATTTATTCCTCACGTAAACCCTTTATATGTAGACAATGAAGGGAAAGAAAAGGCATATTTAAATATTAGCCTTAATCCAAAGGTATATAATGAGCTTAAACAAGAATTAGAAAGTGAAAAGGGCGAGCGTGATAAAAATCCAATAAAGGGTACAATCAAGGTGAAGTACCTGAACAGCTATATTAATAGAACTGTAAACATAGCCTTTACACGAGATTTTTTACTAAGCAAAGATAAGGAGTCTGTTAATTACTATGTGGATCTAGAAAACAAAATTGAAGCAATGCAAAAGAAATTAGAAAAGCTGACTGAGGATAATACAAAGCTTATAGAAATAAACAAAGGTCTAGAGAAGGATAAGAGTGATTTAGAAAAGGATGTTGAGAAACTAGAAAACAAAATAAAAGATTTAAAAGATAAAATATCTGACTATTACTCAAAGGTTAAAAAATTAGAAGAGGCTAAGAATGATGATGTTGAGAATAAGGATATTACGAATACAGAGGACAATGAAGTTGTAAAGGATGATCAGGCCGTTGAAAGTGAATCGAAAGATAGCAATCCAATAGAGGAACAAAAAATTGAGCAGGATGATAATAAGCAAGATGAGGAACCGCATGCAGAAAAGGAAGAAGTAAATCTACCTGTAGAAAAACCTGATGAAAAACCAGTTGAGTCCTTGATAAAACTGCCTACTGGCGATATGTAAAAGAATAATTCCTGTAGAACATTTCTACAGGAATTATTTTTTTTGCTTAATAAGGATTTATATAAAATAAAACAATTTTATAAGTAAGAGGTAAGATAAAAATACTAACATTATAATTTGCAGATTAAGGATTAGTGTCGAAATATTTTAGAATTAGACAAGCGAATTTGGCAAAAAATTCAAGTTCATTGTGATAGCATATAGATATAAATGTGCATGATATATGGGAAGCTATGATGATACATCTTGAATCTGGGCACCTTAGATGTATTTAGCCAATGGTGCAACCGACCCGATCTATAAAAAATAGATTGGGTTTTTTATTGTAAAACTAAGAATATAGACGCAAATTAAAGACACAAAAGTTAGAAGTAAAGACATATAAGGGTATAGGACAGAATAGAATAATTCTAGTAAGTCCTGCAAAATATCAATTTATAATAATTGACAATATTTGAGAAGGAGGACTAATCTTTTGCTTTATATCAAAGATGGTGAAAAGATTAGCTTTCTAAGAAAGCTAACAGAAGAACAAAAAATAATGTTCTTGTATAGATATGCTTCTTTGTTGATCACATCACTATACTACTATGTTGCACCAACAAATCACACAATTGATAGGAAGCTATTCATAATAGCCTGTATAGGAATATCCTCAATAATACTCAATTACTTATATATAAAGAAGAGCGATGATGTTTCGATAATCAAGTTGCTGGTTTTTATTGAAACTATAGGAAATTCAATTATGCTTATACCTTCAGGAGGCTTAAACAGCCCATATGTTTGGTATGCGTTAAACACAATCTTTATTTCAGCAGTCATGTTGGAAAGAAAATACTGTTTATTAAATCTAATGACTTATCTAATTGCATCCACATGGATGACCTATTATGTTTTTAATGATAAGCAACAGAAATTTATTGATTTAATAAAACAGCAATCAAATCTTATTATAAGCTTTATTTTGATTACTATAGCAATCTGGTTGCTATTAAGCTATGTAAAGGAAATTAAGCAGGAGAGGTTAAAGCTGATACGAATAAACAGAGAATTAATTGAAGCGAATCATCAGGTAAAAGAATCTGTCAATCATATCATGGAATTGTATCAGGCTGTACATTTATTTTCAAACCTGAGAATTAAAAACGAACTGATTGAGCTAATAATTGAGCATACAAAAAGAATTATAACTTCAGATATGATTATATTTTATAATAGCGAAAGTAGAGAAATTATTGCCTCAGCATCTAATAGTGAATACGCGAGTATCGCGCATAAACTAAAAGCAAAATTAGCAGAACAATGGAATAATATTGTTAATACTAGCTCTGTCATAAAATTAACTATTGGAGAAAAATACTTTCTAGTGATACGAGTCAGATCCAGTTACATGACTTACGGAATATTATGTATCGAGATTCAACCTAAGAAAGCAGACTTTAATCAAATTGAGCGTATGGATCAAATTAAGTATATTGCCGATTTAAGTTCAATTGTACTTGAAAAGTTTGAACTGGAAAAAGTGAATGATAAGCTAATCATTACGGAAGAACAAAATCGCATTGCAAACGAGATACATGACAGTGTTTTGCAAAGACTTTTCAGCACATCCTTTGGAATATACGGATTGATGAAAAAGTTGAATAAGGCTAATATCCAAAATGCGGATGAGGATTTAAATTTGATAAGAGAGTCTATTGATCATGCGATGAAGGAGTTAAGATCAGCAATTTATGGTCTAAGCTGGAAAAAGAATGGGTCAGATAATTTTGTCACAGACATGGTTAATTATATTAATGAAATAAAAACGATGAACAATATTGATATAAATCTTAACATTATTGGCAATAGCGAGATTTTACCATACATGTCAAAAAAAGCATTGTATAGGATAGTATGTGAAGGTATTGGAAACGCAGTCAGACATGGCAAAGCAAGTCATATTGAGATTACACTGAACATCAATACAGATTTGATACAGCTGAGAATAGCCGATGACGGATTAGGCTTTGACCTTGAGGCTGTAAGAAAATCCAAACAGAGCGGCTTAGGAATCAATAACATTCATTCCCTTGTAGGAACTTTGAAGGGAAAGATCAGCTACCAAAGTACAATCGGAAAAGGAACAATACTAAAAATAACTATTCCTAACAATATAAAAGATTCCAGGGAGGAC
>MGOS01000012.1:0-527 GCA_001797185.1 Clostridiales bacterium GWB2_37_7 | reverse complement strand
GTGATTGTAGACCTGAAGCTGGGCAGAGAGGACGGACTGGAAATAGTTAATATGGCTAATAAGAAAGACATTAAGACAAAGTTTATTGCTCTGACCTCTTCATCAAGAAAGGATGATTTTCTGAGGGCACAGCAAGCAGGGGTAGACGGGTATATGCTTAAAGAAGCCTTTGCAGAGGATATCCTGTATGCTTTCCGTGTTGTGGCCAGGGGTAAAAAATTCTTTGACCCTGAAATGCTGCAATGTGCAAGAGAAGCGGAGGATGAATTGAAGGATCTGACACCAAGGGAAAAAGACGTTCTATCAGAGCTGAGCAGAGGATTAAGCAATATACAGATTGCCGAGAGACTGTACATATCAGAAAATACTGTAAAAAAACACATAAGCAGTATTTTCTCAAAATTAGGTCTTAGCCATCGGCTGGAAGCAGCGGTTTTCGTAAATAATACAATAAATATCGGACATTAATTTTATCCAAAGGGGTGATGAGGATTTGATGAGAAAAAAAAGAAAAAAACAAACAGTCG
>MGOS01000011.1:2776-6286 GCA_001797185.1 Clostridiales bacterium GWB2_37_7 | reverse complement strand
TTTAGGATTCAATCTGAAAGTATGATATATAACAAAGATAATTAGCGTCAGAGAGTTTTTGTATAAGGGCTCGGCGCCCATGCCGAACTCTGAGACTCGGGACGTCTGACTTCATGTAAGAATGTATTCCAGTTTGTGCGGTAGAGCAAGACTCTGGGGTAGGCCGCACACACCACACCCACTAAGCCAAGTCTGGCTATGTGGCTATGGCGTCTGGAATATGAGACGTTACACGACAGACCGCGCGAATGACGTTCTAAGTAAGAGATTTAACGTATTGAGTATTATTCATAAAGGGGGATTCCTATATGCAATTAATGGGTATTGGTGGAGCTATTGGTTTGCTAGCGATTCTTAAACCGATTCTAGAAATATTACTCTACATGTCACTTATTGTTTTATCATATAAATCCATACAAGCATTAAATCTATATATTAGTAAAAATTCATAAAAGAAAATACTTTATAAGTTAAAAATTGATTGAACTACAATTAGAGGTAAATATAATGGATAACATTGTTAGATTAGCAAGACAGGATGATTTAGAAGATCTTAAAGAACTTAATAAGGAATTTAATGGAGTTGATCCGTCTTTACTAAAGGCAAATATTTGGACTGACAATAGTAGTGAGATAATTGCTATAGCTTCAATTGAAGGCAACGCAGTTGGATTTGCTTGTGCACAAAGTTTTATGTCATTCTGTTACAATGCTCCTCAAGGAGAAATAACCGAAATGTATGTTAGGGAAACATTTAGACGAAATGGAATAGCATGTTCCTTGATTGCATGCTTAGAAAAGGAGCTACAATCTCGTGGGGTTAGGAATATAAAGATTTTAACCAATAAAAATAACGAGATTGCAGTCAAGGCCTATGAAAATGCAAATTACATAGTAAAGAATGAAATTGTTTTACAAAAGAAAATATAGCAAAGTTCGTTTATATATTAAGTAGGGCTCTGGGGGCTCGACCCATCGTGCAACAATGCACTCCCATTGTTCATGGATAAATATTAGATAGCTAGGAGATTTGGAACTTATTTAAATACGATAGCCTGTGCAGGATTAGACACCCCTTCACAGGGAGCGGAGCCCCGCTAAGGAGAAGGGCTTTGGGGTCCAGTTCAGAGGCGTCGTGAGTGCGGAACGTTACCCGACAGATTGAGCGTTGTTCTTAGTTAGGATGATTTATTCTATATTGTATTTTACACTTTGGGTACTCGTGTTAGAAAATATTTAGCGGAGGTGGATTATATGTCATGGCCAACACATATTGTTGCTGCAGGAGGATATGTCTTTGACAAGAATGGAAACATCCTTATTGTCAAGACACACAACAGAGGCTGGGATTGTACAGGTGGACAAATTGAAGTTGGTGAAAATATTGAAGAGGGTGTCCTCCGAGAAATCATGGAGGAAAGTGGTATAAAAGCTTCAGTTAGGAGTTTAGTAGGTATATATTCTAATGTAGGTCAACATCTGTTTTATGATTGTGTTACGCCAGTTCCGACTAAAGTAATGTTTGATTTTATATGTGAATATATCGAAGGTGAGCCCAAAATTTCCAATGAGACAAGTGAAGTAATCTGGGTTCCTAGAGACAAGGTTTTAGAATATATCACAACTCCCGCAGGTTTGTTAAGATTTAAGAATGTTATTGAATTTGATGGTCGTGTTCACTACTGTTCATATGTTACAAAGCCAGAATTTAAGCTTTTATCGTCGCGATTTATATAAACCAAGTAATATGAAGTTATTAAATAGCCATTATAGATTAACCAACTTTGCATCAATATTTCTAGTTTACTGTTAGTGCTTTGCTCCGTGGGGCTCAATCCATCGGGTAACAATACACTCCCGTTGATCAGGGTGAATTAATAGATAATAAATTATTATTAGATTGTTTAGATTAAGGGCTTGTATAGCACAAGCACACCCCTCAGTCCAAGTGCACGCGACCCGATTTGCTCAAAACTAAGATAGGAGTTATCTAACCTTTGAGCTGCGCCTTAGGACTGAGGGGCGTCGTGAGTGCGGAACGTTATGCGACAGGTAATGCACATTGCTTAATTAAATAAATGAACATAAAAAGTGGAGGATGCTAATATGAATAAGACTGGCAAAGGCTTTGTAATGGCAATGCTGCTATGTACTTTTATGATACTAATCATACCTGCAATAGCCTCAGCAAATTCTGCAGAACCACCATCATTGGTTATTATCATAAATAATCCCCCAGATGACCTTTCAATTACATTGCTATCAAGTAAAAATCAACCTGAAGCGTCAATTCATAAGGTTGCTTGGGAAGGATATTATGTTTTTTATAATCGAGACATGCTGGCCAGTGATGGATACACATTCATGGTCACCACAAATGGAGAAAGTTTTGAATATGTGCTTGATATACCATTGAAGAGTTATAACAATGTGGTTACCTTGGATTTATCCAATCGAAAGCTTGAACTTGGTAAATACCCATTTCGTTCAGTGCTATTGGTATCACTACGGCTTGTGTTTACACTAGTAATTGAAGGTATAGTTTTCTGGCTCTTTAGATTTAAGCACAAGAGAAGTTGGATGATGTTCTTTGCTATTAACCTTATTACACAAGGTGTATTGAATGTCTGGTTGAATAGTGAGGGCTCGCCAATGCCAAGTTATTTAATTATTAGTTTAATTGTAGGAGAAATTTTTGTATTTATTACTGAAATGACTGCATTAACCATTTTAATTAAGGAACACAAAAAGAGTTATATTTTGGCTTATGCTTTTTTGGCAAATTTAATAAGCTTAATTACTGGTGGTTATATAATCACAGTTTTACCGGTTTAGTCATGATAATAAATTTGTAATAACCAATTTTCTTATACATGAAGTAGCTTTTATATAAGCTAAATTCCTATATAGAGTTTGTTGGCGTTTTAAGTCAGAAAGAGGCAATATGAACATTAAAGGTCTATGTTAGGTTTCAGATACAGGAAGTGTATATGATGATACTTTGGCAGGCTTTGAGTGGCATTACCAATCGCATAACAATGCACTCCCGTTGTTCGTAGATGAACACTAGTTTGTAAGAGGTTTAAAGCCAGAATAAGAACTAATAGTCTGTAGTGCATTGTTCCACCCCTTCACCGGGTGGCAAGCACCGCCAAGGAGTGGAACTCTGAGGTCTGGTTCAGGGGTGTCGTGAGTGTGGAACGTTATATGCCATCCCATGTGAGTTCACGAAATTGTATCAGTATAAAACCTTAGAAATTACTTTGTTAGGGGGGAAGAAAGTGATTACTTATAGAGAAGTTGATGAATTATTTCTTGAAGAATATGACAAAATTCCTATGCTAGTTTATGTAAAAAGCATATTGAAAGTAGAGAAAATTGAAAATGGATTAGGAGGAATCTTACTTAAAGAAACGCCCGTAGAAGAATATATAAAAGATCTAGGTGTATATGATAAAGCAGTAAAATATTCTCAGGAATTTGAAATAACTAATTGGGCATTCTTTATGG
>MGOS01000011.1:2303-2707 GCA_001797185.1 Clostridiales bacterium GWB2_37_7 | reverse complement strand
AGCGTGTTATGGGATATTCGAGTTGATGACAGATATATACGACAAGGTGTTGGTACAATGTTATTTTCAATGGCTGTTGAATGGTCAAAGATAAATGGACTAAAACAGATGAAAATCGAATGCCAGAACAATAATGTTCAGGCGTGTAGATTTTATCATAAGCATGGGGCTATATTAGGAAAAATTGACGAATATGCTTATTACAAAGATATTGATATAAGAGATGAAGTTCAACTTATATGGTATTTAGATATTTAGTGCTATGAGGTAAATTAAAGAACCGTATCGTTTAGCATGTCTTCGCGGGACATGGGACAGCATATAACAATGCACTCCCGTTGCTCGTGGTGAATTATAATTTCTACAAGATAGCACACCTCTTCATCGGCTAAAGCTTCCGGGGA
>MGOS01000011.1:0-2264 GCA_001797185.1 Clostridiales bacterium GWB2_37_7 | reverse complement strand
ATGGATGTTTTTCAATTGATAGAGTATAATATTAATATAGAATTCGAATGAGGTGATTTTATGACATTAGCAGAGAAGTTAATAAAGGAATTTGAAAAACTACCTGAAGAAAAGAAAATTCAGGTAATTGATTTTGTAGAATCTCTGAAAGATAAGGAAAAGAAAAATCTTGAAACCTTGATGGATAATGTAATTGAGGATAATTCAGAAGCACTCAAGGAGCTTGCAAAATAATGAAAGAATTAAGTATAGAGAATATATTATTATTTCATCAAAAGTTAATACAACGTACTGGTGGAATTAATGGAGTTAGAGATATGGGCTGGTGCAAAGTGCATTAAATAGAGCAGGTGCAACATTTGATGGAGTTGATGTGTATCGTGGTATAATCAATAAGATTGTTGCAATTACAGTAAGTCTAATAAAGAATCATGGATTTATAGATGGAAATAAAAGAATCGGAGTAGCAACTATGTTATTACTTCTTAAGTTAAATCAAATCGATATAAATTACACGCAAAATGAATTGATTGATTTAGGACTTGGAATAGCGGATGGAACAATTGATGAGAAGTCAGTAAAAGATTGGATAGAAAAACATATGTAGAATAAGGCATAAGGCCTTATTTTTTAATAAAATGCCACTACGTCGACATAACAATGCACTCCCGCTGTCCGTGGACAAGTATTACTCGATAGAAAATTAACAACACAGAATAAGTAAAAATAGCTCGTGGTGCGATGTTACACCCCTTCACCGGGTGATGCGCACCGCCAAGAAGAAGCTCTCTATGGCCCGGTTCAGTGGCGTTGTGAGTGCGGAACGTTATATGCAATGCCTTAAGTTAGTGTGTAAAAAACCAAAAGGAGAGTTTTTAAGTGAAACTAACAAAGTATATTTTGTATATATTAACGTTAATAGTCATTTTTGCAGGTTGTTCTATAGAGACTGAAGGTAAAACTGTTTTATCAGAGAGATTGATCTATGGTACATCTAATGAAATCGATTTAGTACAGATTGATTATATGCAGGAAAGTTCAAAACAGTTTGATGATAGGGAAATTATTGAACTAATAATTGAAAAGATGCAGAGGATAAAGTTAAGACAACTGCAGGTAGAAGAAGAGAGAACATTGTTTGAAGATAAAGAAGTAACATATACTGTTACTCTAACCTCCAAACAAAATCCAATTCATGGTGAAGAAGCTAAAGGTGGAGTTGTCATTTTCTTTTCAACAGGTGAAATTGTATTTCCAGATATAAAAACAATGGGAAATGGAAGGACAGTATCATATATCAGTACTGATGTAGATGATGATAAAAAGCAGTCAATAATATCCTTTCTTATAGATATAGTGAAGTAATTAGCATGGCTAGATAGATCGATCTATTAGTAGTTGACAGCTTTAGGTAAGGGACAGCAGATAACAATGCACTCTCGCTGACAGGGCGAACAGTTTATTGACATGCCCTTGCCCACATCCCTTCGCCAGCTAAAGCATCCAGGGGGTAGAGCTCTGGAGTATGGTTCAGGGGTGTCGTGAGTGCGGAATGTTATCTGACATGTGGCGAGTGGCCGGGCATCCTTACCCGGTTTTACATAAACAATTGTATTGATTACTTATCAGAAATTAATTGCTAACTGGGGGAAGTAGAATTGGTTAAATTTTTTGATCTAGGACAAGTGAAGGAAGAAAAGCTGGAGTTTGCAGTAATATATACCGAGTTCCAGGATAAATATGTTTTTGTGAGACATAAGGATAGAAGAACATGGGAAGTTCCAGGTGGACACAGAGAGTTGAATGAGGATATAAATTTCACTGCTGAAAGAGAGTTAGTTGAAGAGACGGGTGCGAAACGGTTTAATGTTATTCCTATATGTGATTATTCAGCAAACCTAGAGGTTGATACGAGATATGGAAGACTATTCTATGCTGTTATTTCTGAGTTTGGTGAATTGCCACAGTATGAAATAGAAGAAGTGAAGATGTTTGACGAATATCCAGTTGAATTGACTTATCCGGAGGTTCTGCCGTATTTATGTAGAGAAATAGAACACCGGAAAAGTTTAGTTTAGCTGGTTGGCATCCTTGCCAACCACTGAAGCTAGGGTCGCTACACATCTTATAACAATGCACTCTCGCTCAGTGCTAGATGCAAACCGCACCTTGGGCAGAGCCACACCCCTTCGCCGGCGACAAGCGCTGCCAGGGAGAAGGGCTCTGGGGTCCGACTCAGGGGCGTCGTGAGTGCGGAACGTTAT
>MGOS01000010.1:17906-18212 GCA_001797185.1 Clostridiales bacterium GWB2_37_7 | reverse complement strand
TAAAGGAATTTCAGATAACGAATATGCTTTATATTATACCAAAGGACTTTAATATGGATGATTACTTCAAATCAAGCTGGCATATAATCCAGTATGGTGAGCCTGTTGAGGTGGTCTTAAAATTTTCAAAGGATGTTGCCCGATGGATTAAGCGGCGCAAATGGCATCCGACACAGACAATAGAAGAACAAAAGGACGGCTCTATAATATTCAAGGCAAAACTTAAAGGGACAAAGGAAATCAAATGGTGGGCATACCACTGGGCGCCAAACTGTGAAATCATCTCTCCGCCTGAACTCAGAAAAG
>MGOS01000010.1:16934-17889 GCA_001797185.1 Clostridiales bacterium GWB2_37_7 | reverse complement strand
AGGAAGTTGGGGAGGGTGTATGAAAAAGGAAAGCAATAATAAATGGTGAAGAAATTGAATTTTCCACAGGCGCGAATCATTGATGCATCTGCTGGTTCTGGGAAGACCCATGCCTTGACCAATAGGTTTATCCTGCTTATTCTTTCCCGCCAGATCCCATACAATGACCTAACAAATATTCTGGCAATTACCTTCACCAATAATGCCGCCAGGGAAATGAAACAGAGGATTCTGAAAACTTTGAAGAAACTTGCCTTGAATGAAGAGTGTGTAGAAAAAAGACAGATATGTGAGGAGGGCAATTTAAAATCAGAGGAAGTAGTGAAGGGTGCAAGGCGGGCTGTCGAAGCGATAATCGAGAGATATTCCGATTTTCATGTCCAGACTATTGATAGCTTTATGAGAAGGATTTTATCTGCTTCAACCCTTGAACTTGATTTACCTATGGACAATGAAATCACGGAATCTTACGGTCCTCTGATAAATTCTGCTATTTCCTTACTGCTAAACTCAGTCGGAGAGGGGGCAACTTCCTATCCCCATATGTTAAGAGGGATTTCTCTGAAAGAGGTCAAAGAATTTCTGGATTTTTTAACTCAAGAAGCTGAGACCTTTCCCTGGAATCCGGAAGATACTATAAAGAGAGAATTTGAAAGTTTCTTACGAGAAGAAGGGAAGATTCTTGAAGAGATCGCTTTTGAAAATAAATGGTCGTTAACAATGGAAAAGTTTGAAGAGGTTTATCAGATTTATGAAAAAGTGGTGGAGAATGGATTGGAAGATACGATTAAAGATAAGATGAAGGAAGCGATTAAGAATAAAGATATAAAGGAATATATTAAGAGCTTTGATAAAGAAAGTCTCTGGTTTGATAAGAGGAAAAAGGGATGGGAGGAAGCTTCCTCTGACTTTAAAAAGTCTCTCTTGCCGATTGTTGAAGAAATGACAGAGTTAT
>MGOS01000010.1:16738-16889 GCA_001797185.1 Clostridiales bacterium GWB2_37_7 | reverse complement strand
TTAAAAAATGTCTTAATAAGGTTAAGAGAAGGTCGGGAATACTCCACTTTGATGACATAAATAAAAAACTGTCTCAATATTTGCAGGAAAATGGGGTTGTCCCAGAGGTTTTCTTTCGTCTTGGAGATCGTCTCTATCATTATCTCCTTGA
>MGOS01000010.1:15865-16687 GCA_001797185.1 Clostridiales bacterium GWB2_37_7 | reverse complement strand
GGAGGAGGCATATTCAAAGGGCGGCTCTCTTTATGCGGTAGGTGATATGAAACAGGCAGTTTATATGTTCAGAAAAGCAGATTACAGGATAATGAGGGAAACCATAGAAGGGATAAAATCAAAAAACAAAGAGGTTCTATCACCCAGCGTTGCTGAAAATGCAAAGGTGATTACATTAGAGGAAAACTATCGCAGTGACGGCGTAATTTTAAGTTATGTTGATGATATTTTTAAAAATAAGCTAAAAAATAAAATTGGTGATAAGGATATCATGAAGGAAGATCGAACAGGTTTGACAACTTATAACCAGGTAGTCCTGAAAGGGAAAAAAGGGGATGGTTATGTAAAGGCGATTGAGGTGGCGGCGGATGAAGATGAAGTTCAAGTCCTCAGAGGAATTCTAAATGATGTTCGGTCAAGATATCCTGATAATAAAGTGGCGATTTTGTGCAGAAGAAATAAAGAAGTGGAGGAGATTGTCGGCTGGCTTACAGAATGGGAGATACCGGCTGCCTCATTCAGTTCCCTTGATATCCGAAAGAGGAAAATAATCAGGGAAATAATAAGTCTCCTCCAGTTTCTTGATTCACCGATTGATAATCTTAAGTTTGCTGAATTTATTACCGGTGAGATATTTATGGCAGCGGTTAAATCTTCATGCCTGTCCTCTAATGTATTTGTCGGGGTAAAGAATCTTGAACGAGATGCTATATTTGAACTGATTTTCCATCGTGTAGAAGAAGGCAGAAGGGGTTACCTTTATATCTGGTTTAAAAAACATCACCCTGACCTGTGGCAGGATTTATTTGAAGACCTCTTTAA
>MGOS01000010.1:15580-15722 GCA_001797185.1 Clostridiales bacterium GWB2_37_7 | reverse complement strand
ATATCGAGGATTTTCTGGAAATAATTTCCGAAGATGGAGACGAGTCAATTCTTGAGGTTTTTCTGCCTGATTATATTGATGCGGTTAATGTGATGACATTTCATAAAGCAAAAGGACTGGGATTTCCTGTGGTGATTAATAT
>MGOS01000010.1:15141-15504 GCA_001797185.1 Clostridiales bacterium GWB2_37_7 | reverse complement strand
CCGTTATAACGGTTGGTCGATAAAGCTCTCTATGCATAAAAGCGAATACTTTGTTGGCTGCCTTTTCATTGTAGCGAAGCAAGGAATTGCAATCACCATGTATTAGCTTATTTGCATCTTGACGAGAAATGTTTACAGTTTCTTTGAGAATATAATTGTTGTTTTTATTTTTGATCTCTAGCTTCACATTGGTTGAAGACACACTGTATATCCGAAGTCTTATTTTTTTCCTAATAGGATAGCCTATCATTTTTTCATAATAATCCTTATTGTCCAAGGTATCAAAATAAAGGCTCCTAATCCAATAAGCGCCTGTATCATCGGCATTGGAGTCTACAACCATATTACTTCTTAAAAGGAGCC
>MGOS01000010.1:1703-15097 GCA_001797185.1 Clostridiales bacterium GWB2_37_7 | reverse complement strand
TGCCTATGTAAGTTTACTTGTTTTTCCATGTTTAAGCCCTCACACGCTTATAACAAGATTTTACTGAAAGGTTTTTTGTATTTTTGCAAAAAACCTACCCGAGCGTTTCAACGAGGCAGGGGATATATGCCCACCACCTCTTGCAGAAATTGGAACCCGCCACTTATAGAAGTGGGGGACATCTTTTGCCTCGTTATACCTTATAGCTGTTATATGTTCTATGAACCTTATACCAGTGTTTATTATCAAAATAATAGGTAACTGTTCCGATTAAAAAGAAGAATATTCTTAAAAACTGAAAAAACATCATATCATAAACAATCATAGAAAAAAGTGTATGCATTTTTATGGTGGGTAAACTTCTGTTTGCTAATTTGATAGCAACAATGGAACAAATGATATTAAATATTATTGTATTTAAAAAATAAGCAAACATATAGATGGAATAGCCGTAAGTCACCTTCATGAGTATCAAGATAATATTAACGATAAATACAGCAGTGGCAAATGAATTGCTCAGTAGTGCATCAATAATAATGAAAAAACACACATTGTTTTTAAACACATTGTTAAGTAGAAAACTGCTGTTATTCAAAATTGCATCTACAAACCCCTTTTGCCATCGCACACGCTGCTGAATTAGCTCTGATAAGCTTTCTGGACACTCTGTATAACAAATGGCATTTCTGCTGAAAACTACTTTCTTGTTGTGTGTTTTAGCATATTCATGAAAGCGTAAGGTTATATCAATATCCTCTCCTAAACCTGTTCTAAATCCACCAACATCCAAGAGCACATTCTTCTTAAACGCTCCAAAAGCCCCTGAAATGATGCTTAATGCATCATTGTATGCAAGGGATGCCTTATAAAAATAGAATCCCTTTATATAATCCAATACTTGCATTAAGACGACATGGGTAAACTTGTTGTCTAATTTAAACATCTGCATAATATGAACTACTCCACCTGCTGCAATAACATCTTCATCATCAAATATCGTATTCATATTAATCAGAGCATTTTTCTCCAGTACACAGTCTCCATCCATTGTAATAATCAATTCTTTTTGAACATACGAAATTCCAATGTTTAAACTGCTTGCTTTTCCACTATTATATTTATCAACTACATACATATATGGATATTTATTTGATTTATATATCCCCAGTACTTTATCAGATAAAGGAACGATACTGTCGTTTTCCCAAAGATCTAGATCAAGCTGCTCATGTAATACCTGAAAAGTATCATCCTTTGAGCCATCGTTTATAAATATTACTTCTAGGTTATCATACTCAACGTTTAAAAGACCTTCTATCGTATATTTCAGAATTGGCGCCTCATTGTAGCAGGGCACTAAAATGGCAATGCCTTTGCGGCTAACTTGGTGCAATATCTTCCTATCCTTAAATTTCAAGGAACATATTAGATGATATATCGAAAAAAAAGTACTTATGAAAAGAATTAAGTAAATTAACATTTGCTAATTCCTGCCTTTCTTAAATACCGGCTCTAACTTTGTTGCAGTAACTTTGAATTTATTTGGAAAAACTGAATCATCAGGATCTCCGGGCCAGTCTCCACCTATTGCCTGATTAATTATGATATACATATATTCCTGAGGTACCCCCTTCGTTGTCGTGTATATTTTCTGATTATCTATATACCAGGTTAAAGCTTCTGTATTCCACTCTAAAGCAACTGAGTAATTTTCTTTTTTTGGAGCTTTGTATTTGAAGTAATCCGAATCCTGTATGCCATTCTCGACAAAATGAATGACCCCATAAAAAGTATAGGGTTCACTTCCAATCATTTCGAATAAATCGATTTCCAAAACTTCGTAATCATAGTTGGGCAAAAACCAAATTGCAGGAAATATTCCCTTGCCTTCTGAAATCTCGATGGTAAATTCAAAATATCCGTATTTATAGGCATATGTGCTTTCTACAAGCCCTGATGTGTATAATTTGTTTCCTTTGTTTTCTTTTTTGGATGTGATTTCAATGATATTGTCTTTAATAAAAACATTTTCTTTGCTGTAAAACTGCAGCTCATTGTTATAGCTGTCTTTTCTTTCAACCGATTTCCAATTACCTTTGCTGTACTTTTGTTCAATTTGACCCATTAAGATTTTAAATATATTTATATTCTTAGTATCCATATCAATAATTTCATTATATTTTCCAGACTGCAGTGCTGTTGCATCAGTCACTTTAGCTCGCTCACTTTTATACTCCACTTTTAATTGCTGTAGGTTATTTTTCAACTCAATATAGGATGCAAAAAATATACTAACGAAAAACATAATCAGCAATATCTTATTGAGTACCTTTTTACTCATAAAATTACCCCTTACATCTTTTTAGTAAGTATATTCAGACCAAGAATATGCTTAATTTAATTTATGTATATATGTCTATGTGTACTGCCTTCGACTTATTACAATAGACTTTATAATATTTACCGTACTCTCCTTATTTTTTTTTGCTAAAAGCACCTTTCGACTTTAATTTCCTTAAAGTAAAAGGTAGTGCAACAAAAACAATTTTAGAAAACAAAAAATAAAAACAGGCTGAAATCACAATTTCTAGCCTGTTAATCAATATATATGCTGGACTCAAGAGTATCCAATTCCTGTCTCAAGGTTTGATACCAGTATGACTTTGGTACCTGTACCTATCTACTGTCATGTTTTCACATGGATAAGGTGTGTTTTTCTTCACTTTGTAAATATTTTTCTTCAATTAGCTCCATAGAGTCCTTCCAATATACTACAGTTCAATGCCAACCCTTACATTGAATTCCTCAATAAGCTTGTCAAGCTCTGCACCCATCTTGTGCAGTTTATCCCAATAGTTGTTATAGTCATACCACTGCGCGTTCAGCTCTTCCAGTTCGTAACCCTGCTGTTCAATCCAAGTATAATATTTAAGATTGTGAATTCTCTTTCTTGTTCTATATGTCAGTTCGTCCATATTATCAGTTTTTACGCCAAGGATGTTTTTTCCATGGTCAAGCACAGCATTCTGGACTGTGTATTTAAATCCTCTGTCTTCTTCCATTTCCATCAGCCTGGACTGATACATTTCAGCAGAGTCAGTTAGTACAGTGATAACCATATCATTTTCTGTGAGCTCATAATACTTAGCAAACTTAATGCACATGAGTATATTGGCTGCTCCGGATATACCTACCCAGGACAGTTTTTCTATTACACTTTGATTCACTCCGATGCTTTGCAGGTATTCTTGTCCCGAAGGTTCATTGAATAAACGTAAAAGTGCCAAGCTGTCTTCATCATCAATGCCTATGACCATATCTGTATTTTTAACATTGTGTATCCAAGGTATGTGCTTATCTCCGATTCCTTCTATCCTATGGTCTCCGAAGCCGTTATCCAGAAGGGTGGAGCACTGTGATGCCTCTCCTACAGCGATTTTTGACATGGGATATCGATCCTTCATATAATCGGCGCTTCCTAGTGTCCCTGCAGATCCGGATGTCAAGCAGACGCCTGCGAAATTGCTCTTTTCTCTCATTTCAGCCTTGATAATTTCATTCATCGCATTACCGGTAACCTCATAGTGCCAAAGGTGATTGCCCAATTCACCGAACTGGTTCAGAATAACTACATTGTCACGTGTATTTCTAAGCTCCCAGGTTTTATCATATATTTCCTTTACATTGCTTTCACATCCCGGTGTTGCTATTACTTCTCCTGCAACCTTACTGAGCCATTCAAATCTTTCCTTGCTCATGTTTTCTGGTAGAATTGCGATTGATTTGCATCCTAGTAATGCTGAATTGTACGCACCTCCCCTGCAATAATTGCCAGTAGAAGGCCACACCGCTTCATGATACGCTGGGTCAAACTGCCCAGACACCAATCTTGGTACCAGACAAGCAAAGCTTGCTCCAACCTTATGAGCACCTGTTGGGAAAAACTTTCCTGTCATGGCAAAAATCCTTGCTTTGACACCTGTTAGCTCACTTGGCAACTCCACATAGTTTGGAAGCTTGTTGTAAAGCCCGCCTTTTTCCACAGCCTCGTTCTTCCACGATATTCTGAACAGATTCAAGGGGTCTACGTCCCAAAGCCCTACGTCTCTTAATTTCTCTTTTATAGAATCAGGTATTTTATCAGGATCCTTCATTTGAGCAAATGTAGGAATAACCAAATTTCTTTTCCTTGCAATATCGACTGTTCTATCCAATTGCTCTTCATTGATTGTCAAATCTATAAGCTTATGCATTGTAACCTCCTATAGTTATAAGATTTTATTACTTAAAAAACCTGGGGGTGCTATTTTCAATCAGCTTTTCTATTATTTCCACTGGATTTTCAACCTTGCTGAGGAACATCATTGCTGCAATAATATAAGGTTTGAATCCCGCTTCCTTATAAAGCTCCACTCTGTATCTATCGAATACTGACGCGGATACTTCTCCTTCCTTGCAGCTCACACCAGTGATATCAGCTGGGAGACAGTGCATATATAATGTCTGAGCGTTCTTGGTAAGCAGCATCATTTCTTCTGTGCACTCCCAGTCCTTGTGGCTTGCATTCTGAGCCAAGAGTTCCTTCTCAAGACACTTTATTCCGTCGAAGTCTCCATTTCCGTATAGGTCAGTTCTTCTCTCCATTGCCTTGAATGGTGCCCAGCTTTTGGGATATACTATATCGGCATCCTTGAAAGCATCTTGCATAAAAGTTGTCATCTCAAATTTTCCACCGCTTCTAGCTGCATTTTCCTTTGCAATTTCAATTACTTCCGGCATTAGTTCATAGCCCTCAGGATGGGCTAGTGTTACTTCCATTCCCATTCTGGTCATAAGGGCTATTATTCCTTGAGGAACTGAAAGAGGTTTTCCATAGCTCGGCGAATAAGCCCATGTCATAGCAAGCTTCTTACCTTTTAGATTCTCAATGCCGCCGAAATAGTTCACAATGTGCAGCAGGTCAGCCATGCTTTGAGTTGGGTGATCTATGTCGCATTGTAAATTTACTAATGTAGGCCGCTGTTCAAGCACTCCATCCTGAAACCCCTCCTGGACAGCCTTTGATACCTCCCGCATGTATGTATTACCCTTACCGATATACATATCGTCTCTGATACCAATTACATCAGCCATGAAAGAAATCATGTTTGAAGTTTCTCTCACGGTTTCTCCATGTGCTATTTGTGACTTACCCTCATCCAGGTCAGCAACCGTCAGACCTAGCATATTAGCTGCACTGGAAAAGCTGAACCTTGTCCTTGTTGAGTTATCTCTGAATTGAGATATAGCCAACCCACTGTCAAAGACCTTCGTTGAAATATTGTTTTCTCTCAAATTTCTTAATATGTCAGCGACTGTTAAAACTGCCTCAATTTCCTCTTGCGATTTCTCCCACGTAAGAAGAAAATCCTCATTGTACATCTTAATAGAATCAAGCTTTTTCAGTTTATCGATTAGCTCTCCTAAACCCTTCATATCTGCACTCCCTTACTATCTAATTGCTAAGTTTTCAGTTGAATCTGGCATTTGATCACTATATCTTTCAGTGTATATGAGCGGTATCGCCGCATACACCGCTGCAGCCGTTACAAGCTCATTTTTCCATGTTCTTTCATTGGGAGCGTGAGCTTGATCCTCATGACCAGGTCCGAAGCCAATACATGGAATTCCGTATTTCCCCATAATTGATACTCCATTTGTCGAGAATGTCCACTTATCCAATAACGCTTCCTGTTCAAATAAATTTTCATATGCATGCAACAAAGATTTGCATACCGGATGCTCCTCTTCTATAAACCAAGTCGGGAAATAGCTTTCTGTAGGATATACTAAACCGGTGTAAGAAGCTCTGCTGTAAGGATACATTGTAACCTCAGCATTAGCCTTTATTACCGAAGGCAGGCTTCTAATCTGGTTCAATGCATAATCCTTGTCTTCACCCGCAGTCAGCCTTCTGTCCACTGATATCCAGCAGCTATCTGCAACAGCACATCTTGATGGAGATGTAAAGAAAACCTCTGAAACAGTAAGTGTTCCTTTGCCCAGGAATGGATGTGATATGAGTTTCTCATTTAGATGCTCAAGCTCTTGCAGTATTGGAGCCATCTTGTAAATTGCATTTTCCCCTCTCTCAGGTGCTGACCCATGACAGCTTACTCCATGAGTTGCAATCTTTATCTCCATCCTTCCCCTGTGTCCTCTATATACCCGGCATGAGGTCGGTTCAGTTAAAACGACGAATTCCGGTCTTATTTTTTGCTCTTCTATAATATACTGCCAGCAGAGTCCATCGCAATCCTCCTCCTGAACAGTTCCTACCACAAGAAGTGTGAAATCATCTTCAAGCTTTAAATCCTTAATAACCTTTCCAGCATATACCATGGAAGCCATTCCGCCTTCCTGGTCGCTGGCTCCTCTGCCTAAAATGATCTTATCATCCTCATAGCCTTCATAAGGATCGTAATCCCAAAGCTTGATATTCCCTACACCCACTGTATCGATATGCGCATCCATCGCAATAAGATGCTTTCCATGCCCAATATATCCCAGTACGTTACCCATTGGATCAATTTCAACTCTATCAAACCCCACTGCTTCCATTTCTTCCTTGATTCTCTGTATAACCCTCGCTTCATTACAGCTCTCACTAGGTATCGAAATCATATCCCTTAGAAACTTTGACATCTGCGGTTTGTATTTTTCTGCAAGTTCAAGTATTTGTTGATATCTGCTGCTCATTTTGCCCCTTACCTTTCCTCTTTATTTTTGTATTTTACGCATCAGCTCCACCAAGTCATTAATATCAGTAGATACATTGTGTGCCTCAGGAGTTGCCAGCTGAGCTGTTTTCAAGTCCTTTAAGCCTGATCCGGTTACTACCGTTACAATCAAGTCCTCCCTGTTGATCAAGCCTAGCCGCTTAAGCTTTCTCACACCCGCAAAGCCCGTAACACCAGCTGGTTCCCCAAAAATACCGGAATTTGATGCAAGGTACTTTATAGTCTCTACTATTTCTACGTCAGATACATCTATCATATAACCACCAGAATCTTTAATTGCATTTAAAGCCTTGATGCCATTTCTAGGAATACCGACTGATATGCTGTCCGCAACGGTTTCAGGCTTCCGATATTCAAATTCGTATGTATTCTTATTACATGCTCTCGTTACAGGGTTTGATTTTGCAGCCTGAATTCCTATCATTTTTGGAGTCTTGTCTATTAATCCGAGCTTTTGGAATTCCACAAACCCCTTGTAAGCACCGCTAATGCTGCATCCATCTCCAACAGACATGACTACGTAATCTGGCACTTTGAAGTCAAGCTGTTCTATTATCTCAAATGCAACGGTTTTTTTGCCTTCAACCAAGTATGGGTTTATGGCACAGCTCCTATTATACCAACCGAATTTCTCAGCTGCCTTGAAGCATAGCTCAAAGGCTTCATCGTAGGTACCGTCAACTAAAAATACAGTTGAACCGAAAACCAATAATTGTGTTACCTTTGCCTCCGGTGCTGTTTTGGGAACAAATATTATGCTCTTAATTCCTGCACATGCGGCAAAGCCAGATATCGAGCTTGCGGCATTTCCCGTTGAAGCTGCTGTAATGATGTCTCTTTCAAGCTCCTTTGCCTTTGCTATTCCAACTGAAGATGCCCTGTCCTTGAAGGATAAGGTAGGATTTCTCGAGTCATCCTTAATGTACAAGTTATCCAGCTCCAATTGTTCTCGCAGCATTTTGACCTTATACAATGGAGTATATCCAACCTGCAATGGTTCGAAGGAATCCATCAGCTCTACCGGGAGAATAGGAAAATACCTGTTCATTGATCTATCGTTATTATTCAATAGATATTCCTTTGTGAGTTCTCTCCCTATTAGCTCGTAGTCATATATAACATCTAAAATACCTTCAATCCCACAATCTGGACATACATATTGAACTTCATCCTCTGCATACGTTGCTCCACATTTGACACATTGTAGTCTTAAAATTTTTTCCAAATTTATCACTTCCTTGAGAATATAAAAAGCAAAATCTGTGCCAAGTATTAAAGCAAGATCTGCCAAGGAATAAAGACAAAAAAGCAATTATCAAAATGATAATTGCTATCATTTTGATAATTGCCCAAATTCCTCATATATTAACTTTTCTCCAATTCAAAGACAATTAATAATTATCACTTTGATAATTATTTTAACTTTCTGTATAATGTAGCGACTCCTATGCCCAATAGCTGTGAAGCTCTTAATTTGCCCTCTGTAGTTTCACCACATATTTCCAGAACCTTGTTTATGGTTTCCATCTCAAGCTTTTTCAAGTTAAAGGTTTCACCATTTTCGCGTTTGACAGACTTGTTTTCCCTGACTGATTTTGGAAGTGCGTTTATGTCTATGCAGTTGTTGTTATCTAGCATTGCAATAGTGAATTCAACAGCATTTTCAAGCTCTCTGACATTTCCGGGCCAATCATACATATATAACAGATCCCAAACGCTTTTGTCAATTTTAATTCCCTTTCGTCCAAAATGTGCTTGATACTTATTCAGAAAATACTGTGTCAGCAGCTTTATATCTTCTTTTCTTTCTCTTAGGGGGTAGGAATGTATTGGTATTACATTAAGTCTATAAAACAGGTCCTCTCTGAATGTCTGCTCCTTAACCATTTGTGGAATATTCTTATTCGTCGCTGCAATGATTCTTACATCAACCTTTTTGGGCTGATGTGCCCCTATTCTTGTTACGACTTTTTCCTGTAGGACTCTAAGTATTTTAACCTGCATATATAGAGGCATATCTGCTATCTCATCCAAAAAAACAGTTCCGCCATTTGCAATCTCGAACTTTCCAATTTTACCCCTTGGATCCGCTCCTGAAAAAGAGCCTTTTTCATATCCGAATAATTCACTTTCCAGCAGCGTATCTGGGATAGCTCCACAGTTAATTGCAATAAACGGCATTCCACTTCTGTCTGAAAGACTGTGTATAGCTCTTGCTATAAGCTCCTTGCCTGTCCCTGATTCACCTGTTATCAATACTGTAGAGCTGTTCTTTGAAATTTTCTTTATTCTTTCTTTCAGTTCTTTAATATTTTGACTTTCACCTATGATTTCATTTAATGCGTGGTTTCCAACCTTAAAATGAGAGTCTGCAAGCTCGCCAAATATTGCAATTTTATGGCTTCCATCCGTCGTTACAAATTCATTCAATTCACCAAAAACACGAAAGTCAGTATCATTGACCGTTATAGTAAAGGCATATTTTTCATCATTTATTTTAGGTTTTTTAAACTCAATCTTTGAATGCTTGCTATAGTTTAAAAATTTGGCACCTGCCAGATTGTAATCTATTAATTCATTCTTTGTGTTAACCAAAAGGACACATTCGCTTACTTTGTTGATTACTGATTTTAAAATTTGTAGCATTTCTGAAAGTTTGAGATTTTCATTGCTGGATTTTGCTTTCAACGCTATCAATCCGGATATCTGATCCAAAAATTTGATGAAGCTTTCCTTGTTGCTTAAAAAATACTGCTTTTGTTCCTCAGAATAGCACAAAAAGCCTATTACTCCTATTACCTTTTCATCCAATATAATAGGGTAGGAGATCTCATATACTTCTATGCACTCCTTTAACTTCTTGCAGCCGTGACAGAGCTCATTTTCTCTAGGATTTTCCACCAGCACCATTTCTTTCGTTTCCAAGACCAGCCTGTATATATTGCCCTCTTCTATACACTCACTTTTTTCGGATTCAAAAATGCCCGTACCTGCAATTCTTAGAAGACTGTAATCCACAATTTCCACATCAAATTTAATAACTTCCTTCAATACTTCAGCAAATTTCTGAACAGTATCCTTAATATTTAATAGCTCACTCATTTTTGCACCGTACCTTATCCTTGTTACAACTATTATATATAATAATCAATTTGGTAGCAACGGAAGCAAATATTAATCCATACTTAGAATGGATAAAATGTTTTTATTCATATATATAAGTATTTACCCTGTCTTGGATGGATTTTGCTGTATCTTCCGCTGTCTTTTGACCTTCAAGGAAGGCTCTAGATTCTTCTTGTACTATTGCTAAAGCCTGCTGATCAACATTGGTGTATTTATTTGCACTTCTAAGAATATCTTGTATAATTTTAACGTCATCCTCAGTTATCGGTTTGCTAAGATTAATAGCTTGACCATTAATGTTCAACTTCATCTTGCCATTCCCACTATTGCTGCTTCCACCAACCTTCTTTGATATTTCTACTGCATTTTGTGCTGCTGTTTCAGATGCACCCTTATTGACCGGCAGTCCAACTAGTGTAGCCTGTGACATCATCTCTTCAGAAGTTAGAAATTTGAGGAACGCCCATGCAATATTTTTGTTTGAAGACTTATTATTGATTCCATACAAAGCGTTGCTGGTAAAGGCTAGGTCTGTCCCTTCCCCCGGATACTTCAGAAATTCGAAGCCATCACTGTATGTCTGTTTTGCCAGCATCAAATCAAAATATGCCCTGATGCTGGCTGCACTGAATACTGTGTTGCCCCTTGTTGCAAGATCAGCCACTTTTCCTTGTGAAGTATCGGTATCTATATAATTTTTATCTATCATGGATTTTGCCATATTCAGAAGATCAATAAATTCTATAGAGTCAAAGCTGGCAATTTTTTTGCTCTTATCTGCAAATTTGTTGAAATTTGCAGAAACTAAGGAAGATATAAGCATACTTCCATCTAGTCCTGATAAGGCATACATACCCTGCACACCATCTTTGCTGCTGCTTTCTATTATATTTGCTGCTGTCTTCTCAAAGTCATCCCAATTCCATTTATCATCTTCGATCTCTATATTGTATTTATCAAGCAATGCTTTGTCTGCTGCCAAAAGATTGAGATTAACACTTAGGGGCATACCATAGAGACTTCCGTTGTATTTCATTGCATCAAGTATATTGGTATAGTATTTATCTATATCAAAGCTCTGATCAGCTTGCATCATTTCACTTAAATTTGCAAGTATATTTTTATCTATATAGTTTTCATAGGGAAGAGGGCTCAGCAGCATGATATCCGGTCCCTTTCCTGACATGAGCTGGGTATTCATGGCGTTGACATACTTTTCTACGTCTTCAGGCTTGTTTCCTACCCTCATCAAATTTTTACCTTCACTTGAAGGAATGGGGTCAGACGTATATTCTACAACCTCAATAATCGTATCAGGATATTGCTCCTGGAACAATTTCACTGCAGTATCCAGATACATATCCTTTGATACAACTGAAATGCTTAAGGAATTATCTCCTGCGCTATTTACTTCACTGTTGCTCTTTGCCGTGCTCCCGCATGCTGTAGCAGACATTAAAATGAATACTACCAGCGCTAGAGATATCATTCTCCTTAGATTCTTTCCTCTTAATACATTGTTTTTGACCATCTTATAACACTCCTCTTAATTTTTAGTTTACTTTTGATCTCTTCCATGGAAACTTCGATCTTTCTTTGTCACTGATAGAAATACAAACACAAATAATACGAGCATCCCTTTTGTATTTACAGCAACAGGCATTTTGAGCAGGAACAGCATTAGCAAGCTTATTGCTATTGATAAGACCAAAAAAACACAGCAATACAACAAATGCTTAACAACACTTTCCTGATTTAGTTCTAGCATTTTGAGCCCGAGATAATACAGAGGTAATCCAACAAATATATAAGTATATAGGTTCCATTTCTGCATAACGGCCAGAATATTTCCTTGCATTTCCGGTAAGGTTGGTACATAACCAATGCTTTGAATATTACTTTGCACCAAACTTTTATAAAGCTCCGAATAAAAATTTAAGTCAATCAGTTCACTCGGTATATACTCCGGTGGAATATAAATATTGAATTTTATTGTTTCCCACACAAGGTAAAAGAGAGTCAGTGAAGCCATAATCTCCAGTATGTTCAAGCTCAGCTTTACATACTTTAGCTTTAATGCATCCATAAAGTAATTCTCTTTGAGTGCGGAGTTTATTGTATTATATAGTACCAAAGCACTTCCTTTGATAGTGATCAGAAGTAAGGCAAAACCTATGACACCAGGGATAAAAATACTGAGCAGTACTTTCTGTTCCACGATAATTCTTTCATTATTGTAATCTATAATCTTATAATCAGAAGTATTTTTACCTATTGATGTCAATGCATCCTTCATGACTCTTATATTTTTACCAGTTGTCCCCAAATCGACTGTTCTGATCTCAAGGGAGGTTATTCTCGAATTAGCATTATACTCCAGCATGTGCTCCACAGGAATATAAATACCGCCATATCCATTGTCTGTCAATGTCTGCACAATAGACTCATCAGGTTTTATGACTCCTATTATTTTAAACCTCTGACTATAAAGCTCAACATACATCCCAATGATGTTGGTATTATTAAAAAGCTCAATAGCCAGATTTTCATCTACAACTGCCACCATTTCGTTTTTGTTTCCTGATGTTATAAAGCTTCCTGATTTAAGGTTGATTTGATGGAACATTTTATATTTTTCGCTTATACCAAATACATTGGCTTGAGTTTGGTTGTTTTCATACGCAACCAATGATTTACCCTCAGAAGCATAAGCCAAATCAACATCCTTAAATGAGAACTGCTGAAGATGTTTTATATCCTCCATTGTAAAAGCACTGCTTTCATGTATGCTCAAAGCATCCAGCATATGGACCGATAATTTATTTGTTTTATATAATCCATTTATTTCACTATATTTAGATAATATGGATGCTCCTAGCAGCGTACTGAAAATCAATATGAATATACTTAAAGCTAGGACAAAATAGGTCAGCTTAAATGATTTCAACCTATCACCCCCTTATTGCAGCTAACCTAGCTTATTGCTCCACAACAACCTTGTCCCCATCCGATAAGGCTTTTGTACTCTCTGTAACAATCTTATCCAATGCCATGAGCCCATTTATGGCTGATTTGGTGCTGTCGGAATCCTCAACTATTACATCTATCCTCTGGACATAGCTTTCTGTACCAAGGGGGCTATCCTTTTTCTTGATAACATACACATAAGAACCATCGCTATCACTGTTGACAGCACTATTTGGTACAAGTGCAGAATACAGTTTTGTTTTTTTGCTGATAACAATCTGTGCATTCTCTCCCCCCTGCAGTTCTTCATCACTAACATCAATTACCAGCTCCTTATTGTCACCATTTTTCAAGTCCTCCTTTATCTGCTCAAGCTTCCCATTAACCACTTTATCACCCAGGGAGGTAACATAAACATCCACTGCATCTCCAGGTTTTACATAGGCTGCAAGGTCCCTATTTACCGAAACTGTCAGTTGAAAGCCTCCTGATGTCTCTGCCAGTTTGTAAAGGGGCTTAGAG
>MGOS01000010.1:0-1617 GCA_001797185.1 Clostridiales bacterium GWB2_37_7 | reverse complement strand
CTTCTTCAGCGCATCTATCTTTCGAGCTTCTATTTCCAAATTTAGCTGTGCATTTTCAATGTCCCTTAGGTTGTTCTTTGCAAACTCCTCTTTATTCTGAACTGCAGCATCATAATCTCTCTCAGCTCCTTTTCTTGCAATATCTGCATTTATAAAATTGACTTCCGATTCATAGCCGGAATCATAGAGTGCTTTAATATCCTGATAATTTTTCCTTTGCTTTTCCATGTTTTCCAGTGCTCTTTGAATGTTGTCATCATTGTTATTCAAACTGCTGCTGTCCTTAAGCCTTTCAAGGCTAATTTGTATCTGTCTATATTTTGCATTTGTATCCAGCAGGTTTGATTTGAGATTGTCAATATTGAGTTCCATTATAGGCTGACCCATCTTGACGGTATCGCCAGCTTGAACATATACATTTGCAACCTTAAGGTTCATATCGATATATTGCTCAAAATAATTCTTAGCCTCGATTGTTCCTTCCCCACTGATTTCCTTGAGTATGGCCCCTTTGCTTAAACTCTCCAGTGTAACTCTAGGAAGTGTAAAATTATTTATTGTATTGGAGAAGAAGGTCAATATAACCATCATTAGTATGAATATAATAAGAAGCTTCCCAGTCACTTTCTTTCTTTTAGCATAATCAATAAACTCATCCCGGACCAATTTTTACACCTCCTTTTTTATTCCTTGATTCCTGATCGTTGGATCCCTTCTATCAAATAATTTTCTCCATACAGATAAATGAGCAGCATCGGCAGCATATATAATGTAGAGGCTGCAAAAGCAAGTCCCCTTTCTCCGCTTATTATCTTGGAAAGATAAACTGAAAGCGGCTGTTTCAGCACATCCCGAAGGAATATCAACGGCTGTTCCACCATATTCCAGTTGTCGATAAATACTAGAATAAACATCGCTGCAACGCCGTTTTTGCACATTGGCAGTATGATTTTAAAGAATATCTCAAAATGACCTGCTCCATCCATTTTTGCTGCTTCGATATAAGAATCGGGTATCTGCTCCATATACTGTTTCAGAAGAAATACGCCAAATGTGTTAAATACACCAGGCAATATAATAGAGAGGTAATTGTTAACAAGACCTAACTTGTCTGCAACCAGATAATTTGGAACAAGCGTCACCTGAAAAGGCATCAGCATTACAGTTAGATATATAAAAAACAATTGATTTTGTCCAGTAAACTTAAACTTTGCAAAAGCATAAGCCGCCATACTGGCTACGATGGTCTGCCCTACTACTATAGGCAATACAATTATTACAGAGTTCCAGAACATGAATAGAAATTGCGACTTCTTTATTAGCACATCATAATATTGCTCCAGTACAACGACTTCAGGAATGAGCTTCATTATTGCGTATTTGCTGGTAGAATCATTGGTATCACTGTTCTTTGAATCTACCATATCATAATTGCTTGCGATCTCTGCTTCACTCATAAATGAATTCGTAATAGTAAGTACCAGTGGAAATAGAAAGATTGTTACCATTAATGTCAGTATCGCTGTTATAAATATCCTTTTGGTTCTGTTTTTCATAGAATCCCCCCCAAGAGCCTAAAGGTAGTGTCAAATTTGACACTACGTTTTTTGTTTTAAA
>MGOS01000009.1:1816-5672 GCA_001797185.1 Clostridiales bacterium GWB2_37_7 | reverse complement strand
AAGTAGCAAATATATTAAATAAAGGTAAAAGTAGCAGGGGTAAGGATCCAAGAAAGACAACAGCTGAGGAAGCAAAGAAAATCAGAAAAGAGGTTCAAGGAGATGCTTCAAACCCCAAGAGGATTGAAAATATGAAGCTGCTGCCATCATACTATATCAATGGAAGGTACCCAAATAAGATATTTAGTGATGACGTACAGAAGACACAAAACCCCAATCAGTATATACCAAAGGTCGTAGAAGATTTCAATGTGGACTTTTATGAAGACAGCAGCTTTGTTGATGAAAGCTTCGACTATATTATTGATTTTGCCGATAAATTAAAAGGCAAGGCCTTGGATATGAGAAACGAAATTTATGTAAACGAATATATACTAAAGATTTTCAAGGATGCTGTGGAAATTAAGGATTCAAATACAGACGCTAAGAACAATACTACTTTTTTTGAAAAGGGAGAAGTTGAATACATATTAGGCGGAAATGCTGACGAAAACATCAACAAGTATTTAGTAAGAGGACAAATTTTTCTAATTAGGCTCGGGATGAACACTCTACAGGTATACTCCGATCCTCAAAAAAGATTGCAGGCATTGGAGGCGGCGACAGGTGCAGCGGGTTTCACCGGTTTTGGAATACCTATTGTCCATAACCTAATAATGTGCGCATGGGGCACGGCAGAGTCGTTTTATGACATAAAGGATATTTATTCTGGCAAAAAAGTGCCCTTTGTAAAGAATATTGATAATTGGAGAACTGATTTAAAACCAACCGGATTTAAGACAAAGGATCAAGCGCAGGTAGAAGGCGGACTTATGGACTTTGATTATCATGACTATTTAAGACTCCTTTTGCTTGTGCAGGATAAGGAAGTAAAAATAAATCGAATTGAGGACTTGATTCAGCTTAACCTACAACAAAGCAACGCTGGTTTTAAGCTAAACAGCAGCAATACTTATATAAAGGTTCGTGCACAGGCCTCTATAAAATATTGGTTTATTACAAAGCTCTTTGTACCCTCTAGAAATAAAACAAGCGATGGCAGTAGACACATGATCAATGCTGAGGTTTGGAGGGGATACTAATGCGTCAGCATAAGGATAATGTCAGAGGTTCGATAACGATAGAGGCTGCTATCGCATTACCTGTTTTTATTTGTGTAGCTATAAGCTTGGCAATGCTAATAAAGTTGGTAACTATTCATGATATTATACAACATTCTATAGATGAAGCTGCAAATGAACTGGCAATGTACTCTTATATTTATCATATCAGCGATATTCAAAAGATTGATGATACCATACAGGATAATCTGGATGAAAACTCAGAGCGAGCCAAAGAACACATTGGAGTGCTGGTAGATGCGTTTGGCACTTTAGAAAAGGCTTACACCACAGGGAGTGATTTTACAGAAGACATTAAGGATGCGGCGACATCTGAAACGAGTTTTGCAGGTAAGGCAGATAAGATAATTACACAAGCAGACAGCCTGTTTGATGTGGGACAACAGCTTTCTCAGCAAAGCATTAACACCATAAACAGTCTGAGCAAGGCTCTCGAAGAGGCCTGTAGAGACCCCAAAAAAGAAGCTGAAAGCATAGCTTGGATGCTCTCAAAGGGGATATATAGTGATGCTAAGACAATCATAGCAGTACCCTTGGTGAAGTACGCCGTTAAAAGTTATCTTCCAAGTGATGAAATGGGAGACGTAGATAAAAGCCTAAGAAAGTTGAACATATATAATGGCTTTGAAGGCTTAGATTTTTACTCCTCCACGTTTTTTCAAGGGGATGAAGACATAGATATAGTAGTTGCATATAAGGTTGAGCTGCCTCTGCCTATAAAAATTTTGCCTGATATATACATGACGCAGAGAAGTACTGCCAGGGCATGGCTGAATGGCGGAGATGGGACGTTGCTTCAAGGGACAAGCATTTGGGATTTACCTAATAAACAAAGGGGTATGAAAATTGAAGAGCTCTATGGAGGCAATCTGGCATATGATTTTCCTGTTATTGATAAATACGACACTGTCACAAAAACAGGAACATCTATAAAAAGCATTAATCTAAACAGTAAAACCTATCAAGACAAATTAAAGCTCAAAAATGTGTTGCAGCAATATGTTGATGAAATCAAATACAGCAACAGCATCAAATACAAACAACAAAATTATGATTTGGCACTTAAGAAGCTTATAGTTGTCATTCCGAAGGGTTCTATAAATGAAAACAACAAAGTGGTTGTGGAACAAATCAAGGCTTATGCTGTTTCAAGCGGCATTGCTATTACAATAAGCGAATTGTAGTTAGGGAGGCTAAAATGGAGTTTCTAGGCACAGTATCAATTTTGGTAAATTCATCAATGGTGCTTTTGCTGATACTTATAGCTGTTATAGATTTAAAAAGAAGAACAATAAATCAGAGATTATTGCTTTTATTACTATCTGGCAGTATGGCTGCCGTTTATGCAAGCAATGAAATAAATTTTATCAGCTCTATAACTGCACTGATGCTTATATTTCTTATTTTGAGTTTTGTATATTATATTTCTCGCAAAGGGTTAGGGTGGGGTGATGTGAAGCTGTGTTCCTGCATAGCTCCTTATCTTGGCATCGAAAAGGCTTTTGCAATGCTTTTCATTTCAATGCTTCTTTGCGGTGTTGCGGCAATCATTTTAATTGTGGTAAATAAAGCAAATAGACATTATGAAGTTCCTTTTGCTCCCTTTGCAGCTATTGGTACAATAGCAGTGCTTTTGATGTAAAACGCAAATCTACCTGTTTGAAGTAAGGAGGTTTAATATGAAGGATGGTATGAGCCAGCATAATATTACTTACCAAAATGATATTCAGCATAGCTATATGGTCATTAAACTACTGCCATTGGAGGAAATTATAGACTATCAAGTGCGAATGATCCAGGAGAATCCTGCAAGACAGCTTTTGCCTATAATTAAAAAACAAATAGACAATGAAGTATATCTTTTTTATGATATTACCTCAAAAATTACGCTGGCTCAATTGCTAAAAAGGATAAAAATTAACAAGCATGAGTTTTTGTCAATGCTGAAAAGCTTAGTAACCGGACTTAGGTTAGAAAATGAATATTTACTGCAAGGCGGATGCTTTATGCTGCATAGTGATTTTATATACGTTGACCCTGTGACCCTGGAGTTTTCTATTGCTTATGTGCCTATCGCTGTTGATTCAGATATAAATGCAGATATGAAAAATTGGCTAATGGAATTGGTTATATACAAAGTGTCCTTTGTGACACCCGAACAAGGAGATCTTGTATATGAATTGCTGAATCTGTTAAAAAGTGAAAGCTTCTGTCTAAATCAGCTGGATAAAGCGATTGGCAGACTGGCAATTCATGAGAAGCATACGCCTATGGAAAATAGCTTAAGAGATATTTCTCCAAAAACAAATATTCAAAGCTTAGCAATTACTTCTAAAGCCAAGGAGTCTTCGAATCACAATAAAAAGCTAATATTTATATTTTTGCAGATATTTTTCATTGCTATAGCTGCTTTTATAATTAGGTATTTTTATATTCAATCTCATTACACAGATGTTACAAAGGTCGCAGGTGCAACAATGATACTAATAGCAATTGATATTTTACTTATTAAGAAGCTTACGCTTTTAAGCAAAGAGCCTAGAGATACCAAAACATCTAAAAAGACTAGAGATACTTTTAAAGGCTTAATTGGTAAAGCTAAAAAGCAAGTGTTCAAGGAACGAGCGATTGCTAGTATGGTAGAAAGTGCTGCTGCGCAAGAACCAATGGCATACAAAAGCCCTAGTGAATTTGAAACAAAAGTTTTACTTGATGATACTGATTATATACCTTAT
>MGOS01000009.1:0-1807 GCA_001797185.1 Clostridiales bacterium GWB2_37_7 | reverse complement strand
TTCGGATTACATTTCTATGAATAATGCTGTAGGTAAGCTGCATGCAGAAATAATAAATAGAGAAGATGCCTATTTTATAAAAGATTTGAACTCGAGAAATGGTACTTATATTAATGGAGAAAGGATTGGCAGCAATGTTGAATGTTCCATACAAAACAACGATAGAATTTCCTTTGCAAACAGTGAGTATAAGTTCTGCAGGAGTTAATGAGCAAATTAATCAAAGAAATGAGAATAAAAGGTTTATCATTTTATCTATTACAGATAAGGGGAAAAATAAAAATGAAAACCAGGACAGCTTGTTAATAAAATATGGGGAAACAGCATTGGGACATTGTGCACTATTGGCTGTTGCTGATGGTGTGGGAGGTTTATATGGTGGAGAACAGGCGAGTAAGGCGGCAATAGACAAGCTTGAAGAATGGTGGAATGTGACCCTAAAAACAATTGCTTATAGGACAGTTGGTAATGCAGCTTATCTAATTAGTGAAAGTCTAAGTGCTGCAATCAGCAGCATAAATCTTGAAATCTATGAAAAAAGCAAGAAGGATGGCAATAAAATGGGAACAACCCTGTCTATGCTATTTATAATGGACAACTGGTACTGTATTAAGCATGCGGGTGATAGTAGAATCTATATGTTTTCAAATGGCTTGCATCAGCTTACTGAGGATGATAATTTATTAAATCGGTATTTGAAATCGGGTGTTGACTATGAAGCTGTTGAGGGCTATAAAAATTTGGCAAATACGATAACAAACTGTTTAGGGATAAAGCGTGATTTAGAGATGTTTGAACAGTCAGGAAAAGTATCAGAAAAAAACAGTTTTATACTTTGTACAGATGGGCTTTATAAGCATATTAGCTATATTGAAATTGTCAAATGCATGCAGAAATGTTGTGATGACATTGGAAGAACACAGGATTTCTTGCAGCAGTTTATATCTAAAGCCAGAAAACGTGGTGAGTTAGATGATATCTCAGCTATAATAATCAGACGAAATAACAATCATAAAGGCTTGTGGAACAAGATGATTGAACTGAGGAAGGGGTGGCAGCCTTGAAAATTGAGTATATTTTAAGTATCACTGCTGTATTTACCTTGTTGCTAAATTTACTGCTTACTCGGTATCTTATTAATGATAAGCTATATAAAAATCCGATAGAAAGTAAAAAAGGTGATGTTATAAATTTTGTATTAACGCCAGTTATCAAGGGGTCAGGAGCTGTGGATACAGAAGCTTTATCAACTGAATTTATCTCAGAGGGAGATCCTTAATATGGAGAAAGAGACCCTAAAGCTCCTGAAAAACAAATATAAACTGGAAAGAATGATAGCCCAAGGCGGTATGAGCAGTATATATTTGTGTACACATATAGAATTGGGAAATACGTGGATTGCAAAGCATATTAATAAAAGATATTGTGGTTATATATATGAAGAAGAAATTTTGAAAAAATTAAATCACATGAGTCTACCCAAAATAATTGATATATGCAGGGATGATTCGGGGGTTTATATTATTGAGAGCTATATAGAAGGTATTTCTTTACAAAAAAAGCTTGAAGGGGTAGGTGCTTTTAAGCTGGATAAAGTTATAGATTTTGCCCTTCAGCTATGTGAGGTATTAATTTATCTTCATAATATGAAGCCCAATGCCATTATTCATCGAGATTTAAAGCCTTCCAATATTATAATTACTGAATATGATAAACTGATACTGATAGACTTTGGAATTTCTGCCGAGAAAGGGGGACTGCGAGATAGCTTTAAAGCGGGCACGAACTCATATTCGGCTCCTGAACA
>MGOS01000008.1:6467-6609 GCA_001797185.1 Clostridiales bacterium GWB2_37_7 | reverse complement strand
CTGTTTTTCCATTCTATAATTAGATCTCCTCCACGCAGGTGCACCTTTGCTTTTTCATTAAGCAAATCATTGACAACTCCTGCCGCTACGCTGGCACATGCACCGGTACCGCAAGCATAGGTATAGCCCGCACCTCTTTCCC
>MGOS01000008.1:6151-6423 GCA_001797185.1 Clostridiales bacterium GWB2_37_7 | reverse complement strand
TTTACATTGGTTTTGTTTGGAAAATAAGATGAATTCTCAATCAGCTTGCCCAGCTGAATAACAGTGTCATCTTCCAAACCATCTACAAAAACCACCGTATGCGGTACGCCCATTAACATGCTGGTAATTTTATATTTGTTTCCTGCTACTTCTATTTCATGATTAATTACCTCAGACTTGCCAAGTAAAACCGGAACACTTGAAGCTGCAAAATCAGGCTGTCCCATTTCTACAACAATTGCTTTAGCGCTTTCTTCCTCTGCTTTTATATC
>MGOS01000008.1:4044-6090 GCA_001797185.1 Clostridiales bacterium GWB2_37_7 | reverse complement strand
TCATAAACGTATTTTGCAAAACAACGTACTCCATTGCCGCACATTTCCGGTCTGCTGCCATCAGAATTATATATGATCATCCTGACATCAGCCCTATCACTTTGCTCCACCAATATCAAACCATCTGCACCTATGCCAAAACGTCTATGGCATAAGGCCTCTGATCTTTGTCCATCCATATAGATCTTCCCGTCCATATTATTTATAATAATAAAATCGTTGCCCAAGCCATGATATTTCACGAATTCCATAAATACGCTCCTTATTTAAAACTATAGTTGTATATTTATTAATGTATTATAACATAATTTATAAAGATTAAACACATTGGCTATAGCATTATAGGTTTTATAACAAGATTTAATGAAAGTTTTTTGCACTTGTTGCAAAAAACCACCCAAGGCGTTTCAACGAGGCAGGGGAATATATGCCCACCTCCTGTTGCTGAAATCGGAACCCGCCACTTATAGAAGTGGGGGACATATTTTTGCCTCGTTATAATGCTATATCAAGTATGAAATGCTATAATAAAGAATGTAAAACAAGCTTTTGTCCAAAAATCTTTGAATTCTGCTTCTAAAAATTAATACATGGAGGTGTTTATATGCCCTTTGATGGTTCAGTTATAAATAATGTTATACACGAATTAAATCAGAAGCTGCAAAATGGGAGAATCGATAAAATATATCAGCCTGAAAAAGATGAGCTGATATTGGGAATCAGAGGCTTCAAGGAAAACTACAAGCTCCTGATTAGTGCCAGTCCCAACTACCCAAGAATACATTTAACCAATTTAAGCAAGTCAAACCCACAGGCTGCCCCCACCTTCTGCATGCTGCTTCGCAAGCATCTCTTGGGAGGCAGGATCCTGTCCATCGTACAACCGGATTTCGAGAGAGTTGTGGAGCTTACTATTGAGTGTCTTGACGAAATGGGCTACAGTACAACTAAGGTACTGACCTCTGAAATCATGGGTCGTCATAGTAATATTATATTCATTGATAAAGAATCCAACAAGGTAATTGACAGCATAAAGCGTATAAGCCTAGAGATGAGCAGCTTGCGTCAGGTGCTGCCCGGAAGGCAATATGCCTATCCCCCCACCGTTGGAGAAGGCGAGCTGCCTAAATTGAATCCTCTTACTGCTTCCTTTGATGACTTGGTAACAAGCATCGAGCATCAATCAGACAGTTTAAAAGCTGATAAATTTCTGATGAAGGCTTTTAACGGTATAAGCCCTGTTGCAGCTAAGGAGATCTGTACATATGGAATCCTAGAATTTGACTCAGATATCACTAGAATTAAAGATGAGCAGCGCAGCGCTTTATATAAAGGCCTAGAAACCTTTGTACATAGGCTAAAACAAAGTGATTATAAACCTAACATCGTTTTTGAGGCAGGCAAGCTAAAGGATTTTTACTGTATTGACCTTACGATGTATGAACACTTACAAAAGGAATACATTGAAAGCATAAGTGAAGCTGTCGAGAGATTCTATTCAGAAAAGGACAACAAGGATAGAATCAAGCAAAAATATGGAGATATCCAAAAGATCCTATCCAACCGTTTGGATAGATGCTACAAAAAACTTTCCATTCTGGATGAAGAGCTGTCTTCAGCCCACGATGCAGAAAAATACAAGCTTTATGGTGATTTGATCATGTCGAATCTGTATCAGATTGATAAATCCCAGAGTAAGATAGGTCTACTCAACTACTTTAGCGAAGACCAAGAAAATATAGAAATTAATATGGATACACAGCTTACTCCTGTAAGCAATGCACAGAGATATTTCAAAAAATACAATAAGTCAAAAACGGCTTTGGTATCCATTGAACATCAAATTCAGGAAAACAAGCAGGAAATTCAGTATCTGGAAGCACAGGCCGATAATTTAGAGAAGTGTACCGAAGAACTGGAAATCAATGAAATTAGACAAGAGCTTGCTGACCAAGGTTATACAAAAAGAAAAAAGGAAGGCAAGGGAAAAGGCAAAAATAAAACAGCTGCTCCCTCCAAACCAATGCACTTTGTTTCCTCCAGCGG
>MGOS01000008.1:0-4025 GCA_001797185.1 Clostridiales bacterium GWB2_37_7 | reverse complement strand
ACATCTGGCTGCATACCAAGGAAATCCCCGGTTCTCATGTAATAGTGAAAACAGGAGGGAAGCAATTGGATGATGCAACACTCGCTGAAGCAGCAAACTTAGCTGCATTTTATAGCAAAGCCAAAAATTCTTCAAAGGTACCGGTAGATTATACAATTCGTAAGAATGTACGAAAGCCTAATGGTTCAAAGCCAGGTATGGTTATATATGATAACAATAAGACTGTATATATTAACCCAAATGAAGATGATATCAATAAACTGAACAAATTAAACTAAAAAAATCCGTTGAATTGCTTTAGCAGTCCAACGGATTTTTGTTTTATCCAAACAAATCATATATTAAACAAACATCCTTCTATATCTAATCGCCGAAGCAAATAAAACTACTGAGCTGCTTAGCATAACGATGCTCATGATAACAAAAGCAACTACTAAGTTCTGTGTCAACTGAAAAGAAAAATTATATTGCTGTGCAAGTCCACCTATAAATGCATCTAAGTTACCAAGTGCTAAGTAAGCGCTTCTAAGCCAGACTACTGCTACCAACGCAGCCATTGGCACAACAGATATACCCAACATTAATCCGTTCAGAACTCTCTTTTTCATACCTCTTAAGCCCATAAATATAGGTATTACAAATATTAGAGGAAGCAAAAATCCGAAATACTGTGGGGCTAATACAAAGAATAGGGTGCAAGTCAGCAAGTACGACTTCAAAATTAAATTTAATGGCTTAATATCATCTTTAAAATCAAATTCAGCGGCACCGCAATATCTTAAATAATATCTTACCTTCTTTTCATCCTTAATATTGGATTCCTTAATCAAATCCTTGCCTCTGTTCACCAAACTCTTATAAGTCTCTTCATGTCTTTCTTCAATCTCAATGGGTGCATATTCTTGCTTAAGAATTTCTATCTGCTTTATATATAAGTCTTTTTTTTTGCCAATATAAAACTTATTGATTTTCTTACTAATATCATCAAAAACTAATAATAAGTCCTTTTCCATGTTTTACCTCCAAAAAAACCCCCACTTTAGGTGGGGGTTTTGGTATTATTGTTTGCTGTGTTTAAGTAATGAGCTGAGGAATACTACTGCTGAAGTTAATATAACTCCCCAAGCCAATAACATAAACGCTAAAGCTCCACTTGTCATTATTATTCCTCCTTACTTTCTTATAGATACTTGATTGCTCTCTAGCTCAACACCGTATTTGTCTCTGATTGTCTTATAAGCTTGGAAGAAGCCTATTGCCAATACGCCGAAGACAACAAATCTTGCTGCTTGAACCCAAGGAATTAATTGAGGGCTATTTGCAACAAAGCTTGGTACAAGCTTAAAGTAACCAGCTTTGATGTAATCTCTAGTCGACATAACTAGTAACCCTATGATGGAAATTGGTGTTAAGAACTGAATGAACACCTTAAAGAACCAGTCTGGAACCTTCCAGTAGCTGCCTCTGTTCATTTCGTCCTTTGCCTTGCCGCCCATAATCCATCCAGCAGCTATAACTTCAATTAAGCCTAGTACAACTAGCAAGTATGAACCTACCCAGTTATCAACTTCTGTGAAGTATGCTAGGTCTGCTGTCTTTGTAAGAATTGGCTCCAAAGCAACTGGAAGACCAACAACTACATATAATAAGAATACTGCTAAAGCTGCCTTCTTCTTAGCGAAGCCAAAGCTTTCTTCTAGCAATGAAACAACGTAGTTGTACATTGCTACTGCGGAAGTAACGCCTGCAAAAGCAAGCAATAAGAACCACAAAGTACCCATTAGTTGTCCGCCAGCCATTGTTCTGAATATATTAGGCAATGATATGAAGGATAAACCAACACCAGCGCCTAATCCAGCTTCACCAAGGAAAGTATAAGCGATCGGAATAGCTATAGTACCACCAAGTATAACTTCAGCCACTTCATTTAGAGCAATTGTTGTGATACCTGAAAGAACGATATCATCATCTGGCTTCAAGTATGAAGCATAGTTACAGATAATACCCATTCCAAGGGAAAGTGTGAAGAAGATTTGTCCAGCTGCTGCCAGAGCTGCTGTCCAGCTCAATTGATCCCATCTCGGTGACCAAATGTAGTTCAAACCAGCGATAGGTGACCAGTCCGGATTAACCGGTGAACCTAATGTCAATGTTCTGATTATAAGTATAATACCGAAAATGTAAATAGTAGGCATCATGAACTTAGCCAACAGTTCGATACCCTTTTGGATACCACCTGAAACTGCGAAGCCAAGTACAACAAGTGCTAATAACCAGAATGTGAATACCAGTCCTGGTGATTGTATGTAGTTAACAAAAACTTCACCTGTGCTCTTTGCTGCATCCATATATCCGCCAGTCACTGACATAAATGCATAACCAAATGTCCAGCCGATGATATGGTTGTAGTAACTGTTAACCAGTACTGTAACACCTAGGGCTATAGCACCTGCTAAACCTCCAAGTATTGCAGCCATTTTGGGACTCACGCCTTCTCTAGCCTGCAGATAAACCATAGGACCTAAGCTTCCATGACCGTATTTACCGCCATATCTTCCAAGGTTCCATTCTACGAACATTAGCGGAATACCCATAAGAATAAGTGCTCCAAAATAAGGAATCATGAACGCACCGCCGCCGTTCTTAGCTGCTTGGTATGGATATCTCCAGAAGTTTCCTAGACCTACAGCGTTACCAGCCATAGCAAGGATAAGACCAAGCTTACTGCCCCAGTTTTCTCTTTTTTCTGCCATTGAGAGTACCTCCTTTTTAATTTTCTTTATTTAAATGTCAAAGACACCTAAATCGTACTTGTATGACTTTATTAAATAATTATTATAATGCATTCTTCTGCAAAACGCAATTCAAATTGATGAATATTTTAAATTTTTAGAATATATGCATCAATATTCGATATTATATGTTTACAGAATATTAAAATACTTTAAATGCAGTTGATAGCTTGTACATATAAAAATAGGAATATTTAATATTCCTATTTGTGAAACTTTATTCATATATAAATAATAAAGGATTCTTGCAATTATTTCAATACATATTCTAAATATTTTGCAATTGTTAAAATATTAATTAAACTTGTTTTTTGCAATATTATGCTAAATGTTGTAGAAATATTTAACATAAACTCTCGATAAATCCTTGTAAATTGCCGATTTGCTATATATTCTAACTAGTTACAATTTTAACAAATTTGCAATTTTAATCTCTCTCTATTGCTTTTTACTTACTTTATAACAAGATTTATTGAAAGTTTTTTGCACTTGTTGCAAAAAACTACCCAAGGCGTTTCAACGAGGCAGGGGGATATATGCCCCCCTCCTGTTGCTAAAATCGGAACCCACCACTTATAGAAGTGAGGGACATATTTTTGCCTCGTTATAAAATCTAAAACTGCGCTTAAATATTTATCTTCCCCTTAAAATCCAACATGATTTGGTATTTATTTTTCTCCATGTACTTTTGGATACCCTCAAGTATATTGATAGGACCATAAGGATCAATAAAATTAAAAGTGCCTATAGCGATTGCATCAGCACCGGCAAGTATAAATTCTATAGCATCCTGCCAGCTGCTAATCCCGCCCATGCCGATAATCGGTATATTCACAGCCTTTGCCACCTGATATACCATACGCAGCGCTACAGGCTTTACAGCAGGTCCCGAAAGACCTCCTACCACATTTGCCAATATCGGCTTCCTCGTATTTATATCAATTGCCATTCCCAGAAGTGTATTGATTAAGGATATGCAATCTGCTCCTGCCTTCTCCGCTGCTATTGCAATTTCAACAATATCTGTTACATTAGGTGACAGCTTAACGATCAAAGGCACCTTGCAAACCTGCTTCACATTTTTTGTGATGTTGTATACAGAGTCACACTTTGTGCCGAAAGCAACTCCCCCCTCTTTTACATTGGGGCAGGATATATTTAATTCAATGGCATCTACATTTGAACCCAGCTTTTCTGCCATTCGACAGTATTCCTCCACTGTATTGCCTGCTA
>MGOS01000007.1:43886-45008 GCA_001797185.1 Clostridiales bacterium GWB2_37_7 | reverse complement strand
CAAGTCCCCCCGGCACATATACTCCAACCCTCCTGATGGGCTTATAAATAAATCCTAGCTCGCTATTGCCCTTTGTCTTAAAGCTTATATCAACAGGTAGTTGTTTCTCATGAAAAGCGTTAACATTGGAGACTGCTATCTCTAATGCCGATAGAAGCTTTGCATCTGTTTGTTTATAAGCCTCATCTATTTCATACTGCGATACCCTGAGTCCATCCTTTAGATCTACACCGTCAAATGCTCGTGTGTACCTAACAATTGACTCATCTCCATTTGCCCTTACGTCATTGACTATTGCTTTTACAGCCTCCACTATTTCTGGTGAAATACTCATATCCTTCTTGCTCAGATACTGTCCCAAATCCTCTATACTGTTTATCGATGCTATTTTTATCATTTAACTCCCTCCTGTATCTTTACTATGTTCTTAAAAAATTCTTCCAGCTCACTTATTTCACGATATTTTGTTTTATATCTTACCGGGTTAACGATGAGCCTGCTGCTTATACTGCATATTTCGTCATAAATGATTAACCCATTTTCCGCTAAAGTGCTTCCTGTTTCAGTAATATCTACTATTGCATCTGACAAGCCAACAATAGGAGCAAGCTCGACAGAACCGTCAAGCTTGACTATCTGAACCGGAATTCTTTTTTTCGAAAAATAATCTAAGGCTATTTGAGGATATTTCGTTCCGACTCTTCTTATCTCACTGGCTTTCGTATTTGGTAGTCCTGCTAGGATCATTTTGCATTGTCCTATTTTTAAATCCATAGTTTCATAAACATGAAAGCTTGCTTCCATAAGAACGTCCTTTCCAACTATTCCCATGTCTACAGCACCGCTTTCTACATATAATGGCAGGTCGGAAGGCTTTACCAATATAAGTTGAAGTCTTTTACTTTGATCTTCAAATATCAGCTTTCTTGATTCCAAATCAGCGGTTCCCTTAAATCTCTCATCTTTGTCTAGATACCCACAAACCTTGCTAGCTATTCGACCCTTTGATAAAGCTATCTTCAGCATTTTTCTCCCCCCTTTGAGCCGGAAGCAAAGTAACTATAGTTCCTTTGTCTCTCAGCATCATTGCATTCCTATAACACTCTGAATAATTATCTTTGG
>MGOS01000007.1:41277-43875 GCA_001797185.1 Clostridiales bacterium GWB2_37_7 | reverse complement strand
ATTTCTGTGTTTTCCTTTTCATCACTTTGTTCACCCAATACCTTCATTAAAATGTCTACATATATTGCAAACCCTACTGCAGGTTCATATATTCCAAATTCATCAAACAGCCTATCATATCTCCCTCCAGAAAAGATCGGGCTGCCAGCTCTTGAGCTATATCCGCAAAAAGTGATACCGGTGTAATACCCCATAAGGGAAGGCATTGCAATATCTATATTTAAGCAATCCTCATAGCCCATTTCATGTAATATCGAGCAAATATTTTTCAGCCTTTCAATATAAGTGAGATATTCTTCTTCCACTAACCACTTTTCTATTTCCTTAATAATCACATTGGCTTTTCCAAATAGCTTTGGAATTGCTCTAATTACATCCTTTATGTTTTCTTCTACTTCTGCTTCCTCTAGAAAATTCTCAAGCTCAACAAAGCTTTTGTTTTCAATTAGACTTAAGAGCCTCTCCTTTTCATTGTTTGATATTTCAAGCTTAGAAACTGCAAGCTTTGTAATCTGCGTACACCCAATATCCAGTCTGAAATTATTGAGTCCTGCCCTTTTAAGTGCTTCACAAGCATTTACCATACTCTCCACGTCGCTTAAAAAGCCCTCATCTCCAAATATTTCTCCCCCAATCTGCATAAGCTCAGATATTTTAGATTGTTGTCTATCAACTCTGTAAGCATTTCCGCTGTAATAGAGTTTCAGGGGTTCCATTGAGGGAAGCAGATTTAATGCAGTAAGTCTTGCTGCAGGCACTGTCATATCCGGTCTCAATGCAAGTATATTTCCATTCATGTCAATGAATTTGCAAAGAAGCTTATTATCTTGAAATTTCTTTCCGTCACAAAACACCTCGTAGTGCTCAAGCACTGGAGTATGGATTGGCTTGTAACCGCATAGGTCAAGATGCTCCTTCACCAAATCCATAACTCTTTCCCTTTGTTTGCATGCTTTTGGTAGAATATCCGATAGTCCTTCAGGACAGCTTATTTTTCTTGTCATTTTCATCACTCCTTTTAATTTTAAGTAATAACAAAGGCGGCTTCGGCCGCATTTGAAGCCCATGTGTCTTTTCCGAATGGAATGAGGAAATTCTGGCACGGGCAGTTAAATCAAGGTTTTTTATTGCATAGGAAAGTTATACTTTTCTATACAATAAAAAATCCCCGTAGGTATTTATTTATACCTACGGGGATTTTATTATTTATCATCCCATAGGTACAAGTACAAAAAGCACTTGTACCTATGGCTCTATTTACGCCAAGTACACGTGCTTCACCTATGGTGATGAACAAATATTATATTCTGTAGCAAATTTGGATTAAACATACTATCACCTGTTCCTTAACTGCGGTTATTATATATTATTGATGATTTTAACATATCTATAATTATTTAGCAACATGAATAATTATACTTTTTATTGTTTAATTACCAAATCACTCGTATTTAATCTAAAGCTCTACATTCTTTTAGCGCTATTCTTCTCTCTACCCTTTGGAGACCCTTGCTTCCCTACTTCTTTTTTCCCCGCAGGAACTCTATGTGATTTCCTTGCAAGCTCCCTATTCTGTTCCAATTTCATGTTGATTAATAAGTATGGATGGTTCATGACAGCTTCTATTGACTTTCCTATAAGCTTTTCGATTTCCTTCAGATACGGCTTTTCTTGATTGTCACAGAAGGAAATCGCAATACCTCCCAATCCGGCTCTTCCGGTACGTCCAATCCGATGAACATAGATTTCTGGTATATTGGGCATGTCAAAATTAATAACATGAGACAATTCTTCCACATCAATCCCTCTTGCTGCCACATCCGTTGCTACCAAAACCCTTAATTCCCTATTCTTAAAGCTATTCAAAGTCGTTTGCCTAACAAGCTGTGATTTGTCTCCATGAATAGCCTGTGCCTTTATTCCCTCTTGTTCTAGAGCTTTTGTAACCTTATCCGCTCTTTGCTTTGTTCGCGTAAATACCAAGGCAGAAACAATGGATTTGTTTTTCAACAAATGAAGCAGCAATGCGATCTTGTCTTTGCCATCAACAAAATATACTGCTTGTTTTATACCTTTTCCCGATGATGCGCTTGGCTTCATATCTATTTTAACCGGATTTATCAAAATGGTATTTACAAGCTGTAAAACTCCATGAGGCATCGTTGCTGAGAATAGCATGTTTTGCCTTTTTTCAGGCAAGTGAGCCATGATCTTTTTTACATCCTGCATCATTCCCATATCCAACATACGATCTGCCTCATCCAATACAAACATTTCTATACGACGTATGCTAGCACGTCCCTGCCCCATCAAATCAAGCAATCTGCCTGGTGTTGCAACCAAAATATCAATCCCTGCTCTTAATGCGTCAGTTTGATAATTCTGTGATACCCCACCGTAAACTACCATTGTCCTGAGACTTAAATATTGCCCATAAGCTTCAAAGCTCTCTCCGATCTGAACAGCCAGCTCACGGGTAGGGACCAATATTAGTGCACCTATTTCACGGGTATCCCTTTTTACCCTTCTTTCACGAGATAGCATTTGTAATATGGGAATTGCAAAGGCAGCGGTCTTTCCTGTTCCCGTCTGTGCACA
>MGOS01000007.1:27725-41261 GCA_001797185.1 Clostridiales bacterium GWB2_37_7 | reverse complement strand
TATTGTTCAGTTTTTAAAGCCTTCTGAATAGGCATTATCAAGTTTAAGTCTTTGAACTGCAATTCTTTTTTCTCCTTTAAAAAACAACATGTATCACTAGTTTCTCCATTTATGAATATAATATTGGAATTCCATCAGCTATTGTAATACATGACTATAAATAAAGCAAGGTGCACTATCGTACACCTTGCTTTATTTATAGCTTTAAAATTCCCAATGCATTTAAGAAAACCACTATAACTGCGATTGGTGCAACATACTTAATCATTACTGTCCAGAAACCCTTAAGCCTAAATGGAAGCTTGCCACCGATTGTAATTTCTGCAACAGCTTTGTCTATACCCCAAACATAGCCTATAAAAATACACATCAATAGTCCACCCAGTGGCAAAAGTATATCTGATGCGAATACTAAAGAGTCAAAAATATTCTTTCCAAATATCGTTACATTTGACCAAATTCCCATAGATAATGATGCAGGAATACCCACTAAAAACATTAATGTAGAAAGTACTATTACAGCCTTCGTTCTACGCCACTTGTGCTGATCCTGCATATATGCGACTGTAACTTCAAGTAGTGATATGGATGATGTCAATGCTGCAAACAACACCAGTATGAAGAACAATATACCAAATACCCAGCCTAGGGGCATTTTATCAAATACCTGAGGCAATGTGATGAACATGAGTCCGGGTCCCGCGCCAGGTTCAAAACCAAAAGCAAATACTGCCGGAAGTATCGCAAAGCCTGCTAATAGTGCAACCAGCGTATCTATGAAAGGAACAATTATTGAATTTTTTTCAAGATTTTCTCCTTTGCCTAGGTAACTTCCGTAGGTTATGATGCAGCCCAAACCCAGACTAAGAGAGAAGAAAACTTGCCCTAATGCTGCAACTATAGTTCCTGTTGTAAGCTTTGAAAGATCGGGCGTAAGATAGAATGCTATGCCTGCCCCTGCACCTGGTAAAGTAATGGCTCTAATTGAAATGACAATTAGTAGCACAAATAATGCAGGCATCATAAATTTACATGCTTTCTCGATGCCGCCGCCTATCCCTTTAAAAACAATATACGCCGTAGCAGCCATAAATACCATATTCCAGAATATAGGACTTATAGGATTTGATATGAAGCTTACGAAATATGCACTTGTATCCGAAGGTATTCCTCCTGCAATGTACTGATACAAATAATTAAGAACCCAACCACCAACTACACTATAGAAGGATAGTACAATAAATCCTGTAATAACTCCCATGGCACCAATAAAAGACCAGTTTTTACTAATTTTTTGATATGCATTGTATGAGCTTAGCTGTGTTGATCTTCCTATAACCATCTCTCCAAGCATGATAGTAAAGCCAATCAGCAATACAATTAGCAAATAAACAAAAACAAAAACTCCTCCTCCATTTTTACCAGCAAGATACGGGAATTTCCAAAGATTTCCTAGACCAACAGCCGAGCCTGCAGCAGCCATAATAAAACCAAAATTAGAACCCCATTGTGCTCTTTTTTTGTTTTCCATTATAATACCATCCTTCCTTCTTTATGGTACAGTTTATCGTAAATTTACATCTATGCCTTTTTAACAAATTCAGATTTTAATTTCATAGCTCCAAAACCATCTATTCTACAATCAATATTATGATCTCCATCAACCAAACGTATATTTTTTACTTTTGTACCTCTTTTTAAGTCTGATGAGCTTCCTTTTACTTTAAGGTCTTTAATTATTAATACAGTATCCCCATCGTTTAGGATATTTCCATTTGCGTCTTTTACAATTTTTTCCTCGTCACTGTTTTCGTTTTTTGATTCAAAAGTCCATTCATGGGCACATTCTGGACAAACAAAAAGACCTCCATCTTCGTACGTATATTCCGAATTGCATTTCGGACAATTTGGTAGCTTAACCATCATTTCATTTCCTCCATTCGTATTGTTCATTCTATTATTTAAGAATTGTCATTCGTTTCATTTACAGCTTCACAAAAATAGCGACTACAAACTTAAAGTTTGTACAGTATCCTTTTTGATACTATCATATTAAAAGTGCGTACTTGTAATAATGATACTTGTATTCTAGAATATTACCATAATACAAAAATAGGGTCAAGAACAAGGAGGGTTGAAATCAATTGCTTGAGGCCTAAGAAGTTTATAACATGATATATAGCATTTTTACATATAAATAGTACCGAATTGTAATAAATATAAAATTAATATGAGGTATAGAGATGAAAGTATTACTTATTAATGGAAGCCCAAAAACTCAAGGATGTACTTACACAGCCTTATGCGAAGTAGCAAAGGAGCTGGAAAAAGAGAATATCGAAACAGAGATTTTTCATGTTGGAAACAAACCTATTCGAGGCTGCATGGCTTGCGGCGGTTGTTCTAAGGATGACTCCGACAAATGCGTATTTGACGATGATACTGTAAATATTGCTTTAGAAAAAGCCAAAGAAGTTGATGGTTTTATCTTCGGTTCCCCTGTACATTATGCAGGTGCGTCTGGTCAAATAACATCTTTTTTGGATAGATTTTTCTACGCCGGACAAGGCTTTCAGTATAAACCTGGTGCTGCAATCATAAGCTGTCGCCGCGGTGGTTCAACGGCGGCCTTTGAGCAGTTAAATAAATATTTTACTATTTCAAATATGCCCATTGTATCTTCTCAATATTGGAATATGGTTCATGGGAATACCCCTGAAGAAGTAAAACAGGATTTAGAAGGAATGCAAACCATGAGAACCTTAGGTAAAAATATGGCCTGGCTTTTAAAAAGTATACAAGCTGGTAAAGAAGCAGGTATTGCACTCCCGGAAAAAGAGCCAAGAGCACGGACCAACTTTATACGTTAAAATTAGAATGAACCCTCCCCCACGCTTTTATAACAGGGTAATCATTGAAAAGGTTCGACGTGTTTAATATAATGTAGTTAGAGTAGTTATTTTACCAAATTGAAAAGGAGTAAAATTTAATGAAATTGAATGTTGTGTTTTTAGGAAAGTGTAATTATGAAAAAGCGTTGGAGATTCAATATAAACTTGTGGAGAAGCGCCAAAAGGGAGAAATAGATGATACTCTGATATTAGTGGAGCATCCGCCGGTAATTACGATCGGAAGAGGTGGCGACGAGGCTAATGTCGTGGCTTCAGAAGAGTACTTAAATTCTATGGGAATTGATGTTGTAAGAACAAATAGAGGTGGAGATGTAACCTATCATGGAGATGGACAGATTGTTGTCTATCCTATCGTTAATATTAAGGACCTAAAAATGGGCATTCGAGACTTTGTATACAACCTGGAGGAAATCTTTATACAACTATTAATAGATAAATATAATATTGAGGCTGGAAGATACCCTGAATACACAGGTGTTTGGATCGAAAATCGTAAAATTGCTGCTATTGGATTGGCAGTAAAGCGTGGGGTTACCATGCACGGCGTTGCATTTAATGTAAACACAAATTTAAAGCATTTTCAATTGATTGTACCCTGTGGAATAACCGGCAAAGAGGTAACTTCCATAGAGAAGCTTATCGGAAGCAAAGCAGATTTTGATGAATTAAATAAGTTGGTTCTTGAATATTACTGTAAGATTTTTAATTATGATGGTTTTGAAGAGCTGGATATCAATACCTTATAGGAAATATTGTTTCAGTTGTACTGTATTCTAACATACATCAAACAAAGCAAGTACCCGGCACCGAAGGCAAACAGTATAAGCAACTGTTTGCCTTCATGCCCGGTACTTATTTTTTTTAAACGAAGACACACCGATACAAGCATGGGGGATGTTCACCGTTCCTTTGTTTAGGCGGTTATTAACTGCAATAATTGAATTATCCGATGCCTGATATCATGTGTTAGGTTTGAGAAATCTTGGGGAATCGTGCTAGCTTTGGATATATTTCTTTGGATGCTGTTCGAATCATCCAGCCTCCAGATGTATCTAATGAGACCTTTAGACCTTTAACCGGTTGATCTGGCGCAAAATGGCAGAATACCATGTGAACATCCTTTGAAATGATTTGTTCGATAATCTCTTGTAGGTTTACCTTCTTTGGTGAAAGAATATCATATAGATGCAATTCCACTCCATCAATCTCAAAAACAACATAAATATCAGGCTGCAGTTGGTAGATTGATTTTCTATAGCCTAAGGTATAGTAAAACATGAATACATGTTCATCCCCTCGGGCTGACAAAATACTTGAAAGAGGTTGTGATTGTTTTTTAATTTCAAGCATCTTATTTGGTGGTATATCCATAGGTTTTAGAGGATCTTTTATTCTTTGATAGCCAGTTAAGTCAATTATATATTGGTTTTCATCTATTGATTCGAAGCCGCACTTTCTATAGAGCGGCTTTGCATCATCATCGGCCGCTAAAAAATACAATTCATCATCATAATCCTCAAGTATCTTTTTCATCAACTGATAAGCTAATCCTTGTCTTCTATAGTCTGGATCCGTCATAACAGTTCCAATCTGAATGGCTTTTTGTTCTTTCCCATTAATTATTAGCGTCATGATACTGAGTGAAACATTGGAAATAACTTCATTATCCTTTATATAGCTATAGCAAATGTAATCATCATTCCAAAACCCCTGTTGATACCATGTCTCGAAGTCAATACCAAAGGTTCTTTTTGCTAATCTGTTAAATGATAATCGATATTCATCGTTGTCTTTATAGTCTTTAATAAACTGATATTCTGTCATGTTCCCTCCTTGTCAGATCTATAATTATTTTTCGTTGATTTCCCTATGATTTAATTCTACTCATTAAATGTACAATATTAAAGGTAATAAAAATTTCTTATTGTTTTTTACAGAAAAAGCTGCCTTTCTTAAATTTTACTATTTTTCTTATCACTGGACGGATACATAGTATAACTAATAATTATCTTCGTTTTCATCAAATATTACATTAAGAAAAGCAAAGCCTAGTGCAAACCCAAATGGATTAGCCAAATCTCCAATTAGCCCTTTGCTGGGACGGTGGGCTACAATTCTAATAATGTAATTTGATACAACAAGTAAAACAAACCAAAATAAGAATTTGAATAGTCTTTTTCTTATTTTAATCCATTTCAATTTTTTCATTTTAATAGCTGTTAAAGTAAATAAGTACAAAAGAAAGATGCCTAAAAAGATCAAATAACCTATGACAAATTTGAAGGCTAAGGGGCTATCTATATCTTTATATATAATAACCATCAAAGCTACGGTACTAAGTATAAATATTGCATATAGAATTATTGTTAGCTTTGCTGATAGCCTCATCATCAATAACATTTCTCCTTAAGCATTCACCTCGTAAAATCTAGAATTGATACTGAATAACTTTATGTGATTATTGAGCGTCTACGCTATAAGTCTTCTACAAATAGAGGAATTATATTATTGTCAGATTTAATGCAAGCTTACCTTTTTATAAATACAGAATATAAGAGATATTTAATCAACACACACATTACCCTCATAATTCTTCGTATTATTCAACATTAACAATGTCATTATACTTTTGTAAGACTTTTTCCCAATCAGAATTTTCCATCCCACAAGCGTCAAATAACTCTTTTAGCTTATCATTAATTCTTTCATCCAACATTTTATTTCGCAACAAATGAATATTCAATGCAACCAATAGTATCTTTGCCAAATCTAACTCTTCAATGTTCATCGAATCTATATTTGCACGAAAAAATTTTGTAAGCATATTGAATGCTGCATTGCTATCTTCCTTTGAATAAATTAAATCATAGAGTATTTCAAAGTTTTTTTGCATACTCTTCGCTTTTGATGGTTCTAAAAAAAGCAGCATCAGTAGATATCATGGTAATAGGTGTTCCAATAAAAAGCGTATTTCCACCCACATCCGTTATATTGAATGGATTTGGAAGAGTGTAAATTTCAATAGTTTCAAAACCCAGGTTTTTATAAAATGCAACCTGTTCTTTAATTGATTGGCAGGGCAAAATAGGTATAATTCTATTCATAAAACTTCACTCCCTTTTTAAATTTTCTTACAGCTTTATTATATTACTTTAACTTTATTGATTAATTCCTGGGGTGAAAAGACTGCTAAAGCCAATTGATATAGCAAGAAAGTTAAATATTAGTACTAGTGCCTTACGGCATTATGAATCATGGGGCATTATACCGGAAGTACACAATACTTAACTACCAAACTTAAGTTAAATGCCAACAAAGCGTCTTATCCTTCTTTCCTCCGCATGGGGAGCAACATCCTGAACTCTTATAATTATTTCATCCATTGCATCCTCTGGGTTTATGCCAATAGCCTCCTCTATAAGCTGAGCTCCAGCCCATGTCTCTACCGTTGAATATGCAGTGGAAGGCCAACCATAGGGTTCCCCCTTGGCACTTATCTTTTGCTTTGTGCCGTTTACTGTGATAAACATCCACATTTGCAGCTCACACATTGCATTCTCATATTTAGGTGGTTTCTACACTGAACGACATTTGCCATTGATTGTAAAGTGGTATAGAATAAACGTGTAAATAAATAGACAGGGAGCTGCATTATATGATAGACCTACATATTCATACAACATCATCGGATGGTTCAGATGAACCCAGGGATATTCTTATAAAAGCACAGCAATCAAGTCTGAAATATATATCTATTACAGACCATGACACCATCGGCGCGTATAAAAAGCTGAGAGAGATTAAAACAAGCAACTATTTTGACGGAAAGATTATTCCTGGCTGCGAGTTTTCTGTTGCTTATAATGGGAAACCAATTGAAGTATTAGGATATGGTATAGACCTTGATGCAATTTGTTCTACAGGAATCGTTTCAGATGAAAGGTTTCTTGAAAGAGAAAATGAATACCTGAAAAAATTGATGAGTGTATGCAAGAACCTTAATGTTAAATATAGCGATAATCTATCAATTAAGAGTGGAAAATATTTCGCAACACAAGTAATGCATTCCAATCTGAGGAAATACCCAGAAAATGAAAAACACTTCACTAAAAAAGTGTGGGAAAGTGTAAATGCATTTTATAGGACCTGTGTTAATAACGAAGACAGTCCTTTTTTCCTTGACCAAATGAGAAATTATCCTACTGTACAGGAAGCTGCTGGTCTTATAAAAAAAGCAGGGGGTAAAGCTTTTCTTGCTCATCTCTATGGATATTTTGTAGAAAATCATGAAGAGTTTCTAAATTCAATTGTATCCTTAAATGCGCTGGACGGAATAGAATGCTACCATTCCCTTCATACGATTAATACAACAAAGTATCTGCTTAATTATTGCAAGAAACTCAATCTTTATGTATCAGGCGGAAGTGACTATCATGGAATCCTTAAGCCGAATGTTAAAATTGGAGAAAGCATCTCTGGTACAAAAATACCATATGAGATACTAAATAAATGGCTTCCCGGTAATATTCTATAAAGCATTAGTATATCTTCGGTGCTGAAAAATAAGTGCTAGGGAAGCTTCCGTCACTTATGCTACAGTGCACCATTCCTTTATATCGGCAGTTTTCGAATATGTGCTAAAGTGCCTGGCACCATAAAAAATGGCAGAAGCAAAGAACCGCCCCAGCACTTTTTTTGCTTGTACCTCAACGCCTAAGGAGATTTCTTAAGTGGCTTTATAAGATTTTCTGTTAAGTTGGCTAAATCATGCTTCATTATAATATTGTCTAGACTAGACAATATTTCATGTTTTTCCTTATCCTCGATCGTTGTTGTTTTCTCAATCCTGTTTTTTAACTCTTCAATCTGCTTATTTTTATAATCTATTATTCGCTCGTACTTCCCTTCCATCTGAGTCCAGCTTCTATTTAGTAAATTAATAAATGACGCCATTTCGTCTGAACTGCCGACTATACGATTTAAAAGCAAAAGGTTTAAAGCCAGAACCTCCGGTATTTGGTCATGGGAATATCTCAGCTGATGGTCAATTTCACCATATCCTTCCTCAAATATTGTTCTAACTTGAATTTCAGCAATGACCTTTTGATTTGTTGGAAAAAATTCTATCAAATAATGTACTGATCTATACCCTGATTTTCTTGATTGTATTTGAATATTTAATTCCTCAAACCTTTGTGTATCGTCACCTTCTCTGACATTCGCTGTTATCTCCACAACCTTCCAAGTACTTGTAATATAATTATGTATGTCTTCCCAATCCTCTTTAAAAATGTGTATTGCCCTAACCCCTATTAGATCCGTCACTTCTTCCTTATAGTTAAGTACATTAAATTGAAAGTCTTCTCCATGTTTTGCCTTCCTATCAGAGGTTTTTCTGATGATCTTAACAATCAAATGCACTGGATCCTTTACCCTTGACTTTACCGAATGTATCTTCCCGTGTGTCCTTAATGTATCTGCTATGTAATCTGCCTGTGTTTCATAACGATGCCTATATTTTTTAAAATCAAGATAGATGTTATTTAATGTACTCCAATCTATTTTATTCTTTATAAGGTCATCTCCTGAAATATGATAATTGAGTAAAAAGTCTTCTTTTATAAGCTTCACATTGGCACCCCTTTTAAGCAATAGTTTTAATAATCCACTTATCCTATTATATACCAAAGCTTTAGAAACAATAAATACTAGATAAATCACACTAAAGCTTTTACATTGGTAAATATGTACTTTGTGTGATTTATAGACAGCATATAACCTCAATATCTCGTACTAGATTTATTGCACTATCACTTACGATACACTTCACCGTATCTATCCAATCGTTTTACTCTTACAAAGCCACTTATAACGTATATGGCAACCACTTATTCTTGTGTCTGATTTTAATAATATAGGGCAGCTTAGCTAAATATTAGTGCTCCTATTTTATTCAAATTACCAATATGGGATAAAAACTCCAGCAATACCCCTTTTATAGAATTAGTTTTTTGAAAGTTGTAAAAGAATATAAATAAGTGGTAAAATACTACTAGGCGAATAAATAAGTATACAAGATACATCAAGCAATATGGCTTGAATATTAAAAAATATATTTTAGAGAAGGAGTTTTATAATGAGTAAACCAATTCTATCCGCTCACTTTGAATCAAGGACACCATCAGATGTCCGTTTGGCGCAAATGAAATATGAGGAGCGCAAAGTCAAACCAGAAGCTGTAATCAATGTAGGTATCGGTAATGTTTCTCTTCCAACAAATCCGGCTATGATGAAAAGAATGTTTGCACTTGGCGCACCGGAAAGCCCATTTGCAAAAGGCGTTATAAGGTACTCAACTACTGCAGGAGTTCAAGAGTGTCAGGACGCATTTAAAAACATACTTAAGTGTGAAGGTTTTGATACAAGTAAATTATTTGTTCAGGTAACTGACGGCGGTTCTGCTGCTATGGAATTACTGTTAATCGGTGTTTGCGGCGCTGCGGGTACTGGCGACAAACCCCTTATGGTAATTGATCCTGCCTATACCAATTACATTTCCTTTGCAGAAAGAGTCGGACGTAAAATAGTTACAGTACAACGTAATTTAAATGAAGCTGGTAAGTTCAGTCTTCCAGAAATAAATAAAATTGAAGAAACAATTCAAAAGCATAATCCTGGAGCGCTTCTTGTCATACCTTATGACAATCCAACAGGACAATTCTTTGATTTTGAAGCAATGAAAGAGCTAGCAAAATTATGCGTGAAATACAATCTATGGATGGTTAGTGATGAGGCTTATCGTGAGCTCTTCTATGAAGAAGGCGGCAAGCTTGTAAGCATCTGGGGAGTTACAGATGCAGAAGTACCTGGCATTGAAGGCAGAAGAATCAGCATCGAGACCGCATCAAAGGTATGGAATGCCTGTGGCTTAAGAATCGGTGCTATGATTACAGACAGTGCTGAATTCAACAACCGTTCTGTAGCTGAAAATACTGCAAACCTTTGTGCGAATGTAATTGGTCAGTATATATTTGGTGCTTTGGCACATGAAAGCAAGGAACAAATTGCTGAATGGTGCAAAAGTATTAGAGAATACTACAAAGAACTAATATTAAACGTATATAACGGTCTGAAGGAGCAGGAACCTGGTTTAATTGTTTCCAGCCCTGATGCATCCATATACTCAGTAATTGACGTTAGAAATGTAGTAAAACCCGGATTCAATGGAATTGACTTCATATTGTACTGTGCACAGGAAGGATCCGTTAAAATCGACGGAGTTGATACAACACTACTGGTAGCACCGATGAAGGGCTTCTATAATGTAGCCAAAGGCGAGCAAAACCCAGGAAACACACAATTCAGAATTTCATTCGTAGAAACTCCTGAAAATATGGCAAAGGTTCCTGAATTGTTTGTTAAGCTTTTAAGACAATTTGAAGCACAACGATAATAAATAGGATATATCATTCCAACTTAAATCACAACCGCCGGTTTTGCCGGCGGTTTATTTTTGCCCTTCAATAATTTGTCACCGAGAGAGCTTGTGAATTCTCTCAAATTCCATGAAGAAATACTAAAACTTATCCTTATAAGCATACCATCCCAATTGCTTTTCATAATAATCAGCATTGAAAGCCTGCCTTTACTTCAAGTCCGAGAACAGTTTTCTATTTTTCACTTAACGAATTTACTATACGTGTACAATACAAGATGTACCAATAACTTGACCGCATGAGTTCAATGCATTTACCTGAAAATATGGTCCAACTGTATTGGTATCAATGTCTGTTTCAAATCCGATGCGAGGGGTGCTATTTACCACTACTGATAGTCTGTTAGGTGTCGGACCTGCGAGTACCTGCCACGCTATAGTTTCAGTTGAACCGTTCCATGATACATAAACAATCGCACCCTCACAAAATAGCTTTACAGCAATACTAGGTGGATAAAGTGGCAAACCCACCCACTTATTCTTAAACGCCCTGTAAGAAATGTTTTGATTTGGAAACTGCATATCATATAAAAAATTCAGCGAAGAATTTTTTTCAGTATTACCAGCCCATGCAAATTCAGAAACATATGGTTCTTGTCCCCATCCAACCAGTTGGTTTCCATTAGGTAGTTGTTGAACATTTCCCTGACTTGGAACATACAGCGTTGGATCATGATAATATGTTCGATCTACATTTGCAGTCATGTTTTGGAAATCGAGTTGAAGGATTAAACCATGAGCTGGTCCCTGAGGTGCACAGCTTGGAGAAGCACAGCAGGCATCGTCAAACAAGCTTATTTTATGTCTATGTCTATGACGTGCATCATGTTGCCAAGAGAATTCAGCGTTTGGTCCAAAAGTAAAATCACTTTGTTTTCCACCAAGCTGCCAAATTATGTTTCCCGTTACTTTATCAATATTATAAATAGCCCACATGTTACGCATACTGATTAGTAGTGTATTGTTTGGTCCCTCTTCAACAGAATTCACGTGGAAGCAATCCCAAATATTATTCGTGCTTGTTGCCGATGACGCTGGCATCATCGAGTCAGCCGGATCTACATGAGCAAGCACACTCCAGAAGAAAAGAAGCTTGCCTGTCTTGATATCGACTTCTTGAATGGAGTAATTATCAAAATATCCATCCGCTGGACCTCCATAAGGTGTTAGATTCGCAGGTACTTGTTTCACAGCGGTAAACAAAGCCGTATTTCGACTTGTAATCGTAAACTCGTGAACATCCGCAGTGTATCCCTTATGGGCAGTAAGTCTCTTTATCACTTTATAACTCTGATTGATAATCTGGAAATAAGCACCCGGCTCTGGGTCTCCTGCCGGAAGATTGGGATTTTCAGACTGAGTTCCTGATATCGTTCCTTGCCACATGGTAAGAACGGGTTTGCCCCTGTAGGTTTGTACCCTAAAGTCCGAATTTTGTATATATCTGCTATCGAGGGGTCTAAACCAGACTGGATTACCAGCCTGATCCATAATCAGTGCACCTGTTTGTCCGATCATAGTTTCCTCAAACGAAGTATATGGTGCAACGAATATCAAGCCAGGAGCTACTCCTGATTTATTCACATTTATAGTTACCTTCATGGGATGCAAGGCAGGCGCTGAAACAAAGCTCCACTCTTGCGAGCCTGAATTACACTCCCCGCATATTCCCTTAAAACGAACACATACTCCCGTATCAGGACAAAAACCAGGGTTTCTAGCACATAATACTTCGGCATAATCAGGATTATTTTTACTGAGCTTCTTGAAATAACAGCTAATATAATGATCACGGGCTATGCTATTCAATTGAAAAGAGAGTGGATACTCTGACTGTACATGCTGATAATATAATCCTTCTGTCGTAAAAGGGGGTGGATAGGCTTTAGCCGGTACAGTTGGAATAACATCATGGACATTGAAAATACGAATACTATTTCTTACGGTTTTGTTGAACTTGGAAGCAAAGTCAGGATCTCCAGTACGCGGACTACCATAAGTATACACAATAGGATTCTTAAATTCAGTATTCACTGTTATGTCTAAAGCAGCCAAGACTGCCAAAGCTGCTCCTAAGCTGTACCCTGTAACCAATAGTCTTTTTTTTGTAGGAAGTTTGCTTAACGCCCTAATAAGCTCATCTCTGGCTGATTGATAAATACATGTAAATCCACGATGGGTTTTTCCCGCATTTCTGACAAAGGGATATGGTACTTGGTATAAGTCTTGGTCCGACTCATTATCCTTAAAGGAGTCTGTCCCTCTAAAAGCTATTATGATTTCATCCTGTGACTCTGCAATAAAACCAAATACTTCCGCTTCCGGCTCCTCAACACCGGCAAAAGCGCAAATGATATATCGGAGTTTAAATGCTTTTGGTAAGGTTAGCTTTTTTTCTTCAAAAAGCAGATTTGACTGATGGCACATTGCTGCAAGCAATATCGCATCTTTACTATTAAAAGCATTCTCTACACATGAGATATCCATAAATCCAACTCCTTTCTTATTTGCAAGGCATAGGGCACTTGCATGTTCCTTGAAACGGAAAACACATTTCTGTATTGGGACAAAAACCCGGGTTTCTACCGCATAATTCTTTGGCAAAATCAGGATTCAACTTGCTGAGATTTTTAAAATAGCAGCCAATGCTATCGTTGCGCGGTGTATCATTTAATTGAAAAGAGATTGGATACTTTGTATTTACATGTTGATAGTATAATCCCTGCTCTGTAAAAGGAGGCGGATACACTTGATCCGGAAAAGTCGGAAAAGAGTCATGAATATTAAATACTCGTATACTACTTTTAACCTCTTTGTTGAATCGTGAAGCAAATTCAGGATCTCCGACACGCGGACTGCCATAAGTATACACGATTGGATTTTTAAACCCGGTGTTCGCTGCAATATCTAAGGCCGCCAGCACTGACAAAGCTCCTCCATAGTTGTGTCCGGTAATATACAACCTTTTTGTTTTAGATAATTTGTTTAATTCACTGATTAATTTGTTTCTTGTCGATTGATAAATACATGTAAATCCACGTGAGGTTTTTCCCCCGTTTTTTACAAAAGGATATGGTACCTGAAGTATGTCATATGCTGCAATAAGGTCTGAAGGATATGAAGCGTATC